>DASRXE010000095.1:0-12472 GCA_035654315.1 Brevundimonas sp. | reverse complement strand
GCCGTCGTGGCCGAGCTGTGCGATCCCGGAGCGCCCCGGCCGCGCCTTAGCCACGACCATCACTGACGCGGACGGTTCCCCCCGGCCGGGAAACCGCTTAAGCCGGAAGCATGAAACTCGCCTCGCTCAAGCATGGCCGTGACGGCCGCCTCGTCCTCGTCTCCAGCGACCTCGCCTGGTTCACCGACGCGTTCCTGATCGCGCCCACGCTGCAGGCGGCGCTCGACGACTGGGAGCGGGTCGAGCCCGATCTGCGGGCCTTGGCCGAAAGCCTCGAACACGGCGGCGTGCCGCGCGGCCGCTTCCACGAGCGCGAGGCCGCCTCGCCCCTGCCGCGCGCCTATCAGTGGGCCGACGGCTCGGCCTATGTGAACCACGTCGCCCTCGTGCGGCAGGCGCGCGGCGCCGAAATGCCCGACAGCTTCTGGACCGACCCCCTGATGTACCAGGGCGGATCCGACGGCTTCCTCAGCCCCCGCGATCCGATCCCGCTGGCCGACGAATCCTGGGGCTGCGATCTCGAGGCCGAGGTCGTGGTCGTCACCGGCGACGTGCCGCAAGGCGTGTCACGCGAGGAGGCCCTCGCCTGCATTCGCCTCGTCGGCCTGGTCAACGACGTCAGCCTGCGCAACCTGATCCCGGCCGAACTGGCCAAGGGTTTCGGCTTCGTCCAGTCGAAGCCCGCCTCGGCCCTGTCCCCGGTCTTCGTCACCCCCGACGCGCTCGGCGACCGCTGGGCCGACGGCAAGCTGAAGGGCGAACTGAACGTCCAGCTCAACGGCGCCGACTTCGGCAAGGCCGACGCCGGCACCGACATGACCTTCGACTTCGGGACCCTGATCGCCCACCTCGCCAAGACCCGCAGCCTGTGCGCCGGCACGATCATCGGCTCCGGCACCGTCTCCAACCGCGACGCCGACGGCGGCCCCGGCAAGCCGGTCAGCGAGGGCGGCCTCGGCTACTCCTGCATCGCCGAGGTCCGCACCGTCGAGACCCTCCTGCGCGGCAAGCCCGAGACGCCCTTCCTCAAGTCCGGCGACACCGTCCGCATCGAAATGCTCGACGACCAGCACCGCTCCATCTTCGGCGCCATTGAGCAGACGGTGGCGGCGGCGTGACTCGCGTTGCGGTCATCGCGAGCCTTCTGGCCTTGGCCGCGTCGCCTGCCGCCGCGCAGGACCCCGGCGACGACTGGGATCTAACCGTAGACGAAGCCGGGCAATTGACCCTGGCCTCGGCCGGTTATTCGAGCGGGCAGGCCATCGCCGTCCGTTGCAAGGCGGGCGTGATCGATGTTCTGGTCTCGGGCCTGCCTTCGCTCGACGGGCGATCGCGATATCTCGAACTGACTTTGGGCGAGCATCCGACTGAAACCGGCTACTGGATCACCGACGGCGCGCTGATATTCAGCACCACGCCGGCCCGATCCGCCCGGCAATTTCGAGAGGGCGGTCAGTTGAAGCTGTCTGTAGCGGCCACGCCGGAAGCCGACAGCCCGCTGCGTCAATACCTGTTCGAACTGCCGCCCCGCTCCGCATCGGTGGATCGGGTTCTGGAAACGTGCGGCGCGCCGCTGGCGGACGCGCGCGACGACCTGCCCCGTTGGAATCAGCCCCGGGTGTTTTCGCCGACCTTGTGGAGCCGACACCCTGTGGCGGAGTATCCCCAAGCGGCGGCCAGAGCCGGGATTGAATCCGGTTTCGCGGTACTCGGCTGCATCGTGGGTGAGGAAGGTCAACTCCAGGATTGCCGCATCGAACGCGAGAGTGACCGGCGCGCCGGGTTCGGCGACGCGGCGCTTCGATCGATGCGCCTCGCGCGCCTGTCCCTCACAAGCGACGGCGCTCCTCGGGCCGGTGAAGTCATGACCCTCATGATCCGGTTTCAGGTCGCCTGACCGGCGGTCTAGCCCAGCCGCCGCAACGCCTCCGCCAGCGCCCGCTCCGCCGGTACAACCACGTCCGGCTGCACGCCGGCGCCCTCCCAGTTGGTCCCGGTCGCCGGATGCCGCGCCTCGCCGACCGGCATGACCACCGTGAACCATGGTCCCAGATCCATGGTGATCGACGGATTGGCCCCGCCGCCGGTGGCTTCGCCGATCACCGTGGCGCGACCCGCCGCCTGCAGGTCGTAGGCGACCGCCTCGGCCGCCGAAAAGGTCCCCGGCCCGACCAGCACCAGGATCGGCCGGGTCGGGAAGGTCGGCTCATCGACCGCGTTGGCGAAGCGCTCGAACGTATCCCGCCCATCCGCGATGCAGCCTTCGGCATCGGCCGGATCGGGCTTGCAGCGCCGGAACTGGATGTCCTCCAGCCGCATCGGCTCGGGTGCGAAATGCCCCATCAGCTGGCGCAGCGCCGCCTCGCCGCCGCCGAGGTTTTCGCGCAGGTCCAGCACCAGCGCCCGCGCCTCGGCCAGCCTCGCCATCGTCGCGTCGATCGCCGCCGTCGAGTCTGGATGGCCGCTGAACGAGGCCAGATTCAGATAGCCGACGCCGCCGTCGAGCATCTTCGCCTCGCGCACGCCCCAGCCGTTCCTCGCCTCTTCAGCGGCCATCTGCTCCATCGACGGCCCCGGCCCCTCAACGGCGACATCGTCGCGGCTACGCGCCTCAAGCCACACCTGCAGGTGTTTGTCGCCCGAGACCGCCAGCAGGTCGGCGTTGATCGCCTGCCGGAAGGCCTCCGGATCGGTCAGGGCGATATAGTCGGCGCGCCGCTCGGCCAGCCGCGCCCGGATCGCCGGCGTCCGCTCGACCATCACATAGTGCGCCAACCGCCGGTCCAGGGTGTCCAGCGCCCGCACCCGGTGCGCCTCGGTGATCGCCGCGTGCGCCGCCGCCGCCGCGTTGGGCGTCGCCTCCTGGGCCAGCACCGCCGCGGGCCCCTGGCAGGACAGCACCAGCGCGCCCAGGGCGGCCGTGATCAGATGTCTCGGCTTCATCGTCGTCTCCTTGTCCGCACAGGAGGGGACGTAGGCGCTTTACGGATGCGCCGGGGCGATTAAGCTTTCGACAGGCTGGCGCCCATTCGGAGGCGCCGTTGGATGCAGGATGAAACGTCTCACTCGCGCCCTGATCGGAATGACGGCGGCGAGTCTGGCCGGCTCCCTGCAGGCGCAGGAGGCGACGACCTGGGATGTTCAGTCGGACGGATCTGATCGCCTCGTCGCCAGCCTGCTTTTCGACATCGGGCCGGGCCTCGTCGTCCAGTGCGCGGAGGGCGCCTTCAATTTCGGGCTGGTGAATCTTCCGCCGGCTCCACGGCAGACCAGTGGAAACCGCGTACTGGAAACCGGGTCGGATCTCGCCACTCTGGAAGACAGCCGCTGGCAGACCGAGGCACTTTCATCCACCGCGCTCGCCTTCACGGCCGCCCGTCGCGTCCGGGCCCTGCGCAGGGGTGGCGTCTTCTACGTTCGAACGACGGCGGCTGAGGGGGAACCGGCGACCACCTTCGCTCTGCCCCTGCCGACCGACTCCGCGGGCATCGACCGCGTTCTGGAGGCCTGCGGCAAGCCCCTCGTCGAGCCGCGGGATGATCTGCCCGAGATAGGCCACCTTCTCGACCGGACGCGCTGGGCGTTGCGGCCGTTCGAGCTGTATCCGCCTGCGCGCGCGGTCAGGGCCGGAAGGGGAGTGACGCAGGTCGAAGTCAGTTGCCTGATCGCCCCGGCCGGCCGTGTCCGCGACTGTCGGGTCGAATCAGAGACGCCTGCCGGGATGGGACTCGGTGACACTATGCTCAGAGACGCCGGTCATGTCCGGCTCAACTTCGGGGACAACGCCGAGGCGGCCGTTGGCGGGATCATCTATATGACCGTGACCTCGGACCGCCGATAGCGGCCACTTGCCCGATTGCCTCGCCGCGCCGCCCGCGCTACCTGTCCGGCCTGCCGGGATGACCCCTGACGGCCTGTGCGGGCGTGGTGGAACTGGTAGACGCGCCGGACTCAAAATCCGGTTCCGAAAGGAGTGTCGGTTCGAGCCCGACCGCCCGCACCATCACTCTGAAACGCCGGGAACGCCGCGCGCGCCCTGCGGTGACAGTCGGCGCCGCGGCAATCCGTTCGCGCACCGTGGGCCGCCGGACCGCGCCGGATCGTCGACATTGCAAACCCGGGGCTTATCGAGAGGTTAGGACCTCGGACCGAGGATAGGCGATCCAGACCGGTTGAGGGGGCCCATCCATGACCGCAAACCAAGCCGCTTCGCGGACGCGCGGCGTCCATCTGACGACCCGGGAACTGATCCTGTCCCTCGCCCTGCTGACGGCGGTCTTCGCGGCGATCTCCTATGCGGCGATCTTCTGGACCAGCTTCGGCGGGGCGACGGCCATATGGCCGACCAACGCCCTGGCGCTCGTCGCCATCCTGCGCGGCCCGCGCGGCTGGATCTGGCGCATCGGGGTGCTGGCGGCGCTCGCCGTCGCCATGGTCGCCATAATGCTTTACGCCGGCGGCAACCTCGTCGGCGCCCTGCTGGTGGCCGCGCCGAACCTGCTGGAGGTGCTGGTCGCCGTCCTGCTGCTCTCCGTATTCAAGCTGGTGGGCACCGACGTGACCCGCCCCGGACCGCTGTTCGCCTTCCTCGCGTGCGCCGCCGTGGCCGCGCCCGCCGCCGCGGCCGTGGCGGCGGCTCCGGTCATCGTCTATGCGACCGAATACTCGTTCATCGAGGCGGCGTGGATTTCTTGGGTCACCGACGCCCTGAGCATGATGATCATCGTGCCGTTCGGCGTCGTCATGACCCGCGACCGGCTGGCGGCGTTGTGGCGCTCGACCAGCGACGCCCTGATCGCGGCGGCCCTGTTCACGGCGATCACCGTGGCGGTCTGGTTCCTCGTCCCGATGCAGCCGGCCCTGATCGCCCTGACCGCGCCCCTCGCCGTGCTCGCCACCCTGCGGTTCGGCGCGGTCGGCGCCGCGAGCGCCGTGCTGTGGACCGGTCTCCTCGCTATCGCGCTGCATCTGGCCGGCCTGGGCAGCGTCTCCGCCGGCGACGTCGGCCTGCAGACGGAACTGTTCCACCTGCAGCTGGGTCTCGCCACCCTGCCGCTGACGACCCTGCCGATCGCGGCGGTGCTGTCCCAGCTGGACCGCGCCCTGCAGGCCGCGGCCACGGCGGAGCGCGCCCGCAACGCCTTCGAGAGCGCGGGCGACGCCATGATCACCCTCAATCCCAGCGGCAGCATTGAATCCGTCAATGCGGCCGCCGAGCAGATGTTCGGCTACAGCGCCGAGGAACTGGACCGCCGCGACGTTTCGGTCGTGCTCGATCTCGCCGAGGACGGCGACGGGGTGTTCATGCAGCGGCTGGGCGCGTCCCGGCGGGCGCTGGCCGGCGGGATGGTCCGCGAGGTGACCGGTCGCCGCCGCGACGGCAAGCGATTCCCGGCCGACGTCGGATTGGGCGTGATGAACCTGCCGACCGGTCCCCATGTCGTCGCCGTCGTGCGCGATATCTCCGCGCGCCGCCGGGTGGAGGAGATGAAGGAGGAGTTCGTCTCCACGGTCAGCCACGAACTGCGGACGCCGCTGACCTCGATCGCCGGCTCGCTCGGCCTGCTGGCCGGCGGCGCGGCGGGGCCCCTGCCGGAGAAGGCGGCCCGGCTGGTCGGCATCGCCCACGCCAACAGCCAGCGGCTGGTGCGCCTGATCAACGATATCCTCGATATCGAGAAGCTCGAGTCCGGCAAGCTGACGCTGGATCTGAGCATCGTCGACCTGGGCGACATCGCCGCCCGCTCGGTGGAGGCGATGCGCGGGCTGGCCGACGATCTGGGCGTGGAGATCACGCTCAGGCACGGCGAGCCGGCCCCCGTGAGGGGCGACCCCGACCGCCTGATGCAGGTGGTGGCCAACCTGCTGTCGAACGCCTGCAAATTCTCCCCGACAGGCGGCGAGGTGACCGTGTCGGTCGATCCGCGGGCGCGCATCGCCCGCCTCAGCGTGCAGGATCAGGGATCGGGCATTCCCGAGGCGTTCCGGTCCCGCATCTTCTCGAAATTCGCCCAGGCGGACGGGTCCGGCACCCGGGCCAAGGGCGGCACGGGGCTGGGCCTGGCGATCGCGCGCGAGATCACCGAACGCCACGGCGGCCGGCTCTGGTTCGAATCTCCGCCCGGCCGGGGCGCGACCTTCCATCTCGAGTTGCCGCTCTCCAGCGGCGACGCGACGGTGCCGCAGGACGGGCCGCGGCTGTTGATCTGCGAGGACGACGCCCTCGCCGGCGAGATGTTGCGCCAGATGCTTGAGCACGACGGCTTCGCCGCCGACGTGGTGGGCACCGGCGACCAAACGCTGAGGGCGGCCCGGACCGGCTGGTACGCCGCCGTCCTTCTCGACCTGCATCTGCCGGACATGGACGGCGTCGCGTTGATCCGGGCCTTGCGCGAGGACGACGCGACCATGCACCTGCCGGTCGTCGTGGTCTCCGGCAACGTCGCCGACGGCCAGGAACGGGGCGGGTCCCTGGAAGTGGTCGACTGGCTGGCCAAGCCCTTCGATCAGGCGAGGCTGCGCTCGGCCGTGACCGCCATTCTCGAGCGGCGCTCCGACCGCCCGCTGGTCCTGCACCTCGACGACGACCGCGACACGCTTGAGGTCACCGCCTCGGCGCTGGCCGAGATCGCCGACGTCGTCACCGCCGACAACCTGTCGAGCGCGCGGACGATCCTGAGCGACCGTCGCCCGGACCTCGTCATCCTCGACCTCGGCCTGCCGGACGGGTCCGGCCTCGAACTGCTTCCCGACCTCGAGGCCGCGCATGGCTCGGCCCCCGTGGTCGTCTATTCGGCCCAGGAGCTGGACGCCGACCTGGCGAACCGCGTCGACGCCGTCCTCGTCAAGTCGCGCACATCCCTGACCGGCCTGACCCGACTGGTCCGGGACCTCACGGCCAAATCCGGGGAGCCATCGCAATGACCCGCCTGCACGTCCTCCATGTCGACGACGAGCCCGATATCCGCGAGGTCGCGGCCATGTCGCTGGACCTCGATCCGTCCATGTCGCTGACCTCGGCCGCGTCCGGCGCAGAGGCCCTGGGCCTGCTCGAGGCGGGCTGCCGGCCGGACGTCATCCTGCTCGACGTCATGATGCCCGAGCTGGACGGCCCCGGCACCCTGGCCCGTCTGCGCCAGTTGCCGGGCCATGAACAGACCCCCGTCATCTTCATGACCGCCCGGGCCCAGTCTTCCGAGCTGAGCCGCTACATCGCGCTCGGCGCCGTCGGCGTGATCGTCAAGCCGTTCGATCCGATGAGCCTGGCCGCCTCGGTGCGCGACGCCCTGGCCGGCGCCGGCGGGTGAATCCGTCCATGGAGGCTCTTCGCCAGCGGTTCCGCGAGCGGGCGGCGCGGGACCTCGACCTGCTCCGCCGCTGCCTCGCCGCCGACGATCCCGGGGCGGCGGCGGTCGAGACGACGGCCCACAAGCTGGCCGGCTCCGCCGCCATATTCGGCTTTCCGCAGGTCGGTGAGGCGGCGCGGGCGGTCGACGAGGCCTTCGCCGCCGGGAGCCGCCCGGACCGGGCCTCGCTGGAGGGCCTCATCGCCCGACTCGCCGCCCTGACCTCCGCCGGGGCCGGCGCCGAACCGGACTCACCCGAAACGCCGGTTCGGGGCGCGGAGACCATCCTCATTGTCGAGGACGACGAACTTCTCCGCGCCAACGCCGAACGCGCCCTGCGAGGCCAGGGTTACCAAGTCATCTGCGCCGCTGATGGGGACGAGGCGCTGGCGCGCCTGGAGGCCTTGCCGCCCTTCCAGCTGCTGTTCACGGACCTGACGCTGCCCGGCGCCGTCGGGGGCGAGGCCCTCGCCCGGGAGATCCTTCGCCTCCGGCCGGACGTGCGCGTCCTGTTCACCTCCGGCCGGGCCGCGGAGGCCGGCATGGGCCATTTTATCGCCAAGCCTTGGCGGCGCGACGCCCTGGCGGCGAGGGTCCGCGAGGTCCTGGATTCCCCGCGCGTCGAAACCGGCCCCGGCGGGCCTTAACGGACGCCCCCCACGACGCTACAACTTGAGGGATCATGACGACTGCAAACCCGCCCGCCGCGAACGCCACCCTGAAGGACCGGACCGTCCTCATCATCGAGGACGACGAGATCATGCTGAGGGCGCTGGGCCACGCCTTCCAGCGGGCGGGGTGCCGCGTCGTCGGCGCCCGCGACGGAGACCAGGGTCTGGCCCGCTTCCACGAACAGTCGCCCGACCTGGTGATCACCGACATCCTGATGCCCAACCGCGAGGGCGTCGAGACCATCCTGGCCATGAAGGCGAAGGCGCCGCAGGTCAGGATTCTCGCCATTTCGGGCGGCGGCCGGCTCGGGGCCGAGGAGGTCCTCGGCCTGGCCAGTCGTCTCGGCGCCGACGCGGTCCTGCCGAAGCCCTTCCGGGCGGCCGACATCCTCGCCGCCGCGCGCGGCCTGCTGGAACGGGACGGCGAAGGCTAGAGCCTCGACCTCACCCGAGACAGACCGGGTCTAGGCCGGGGGTCCGTCCTCTTTCCGGTAGAGGTCCGTGACGGAGAACCGCTGGGCGACCGGGTCCGCGCCCACGCGCGCGGTGATGTGATCGCCGGACAGATGGCTGAAGCCGGCGCTCCACGCCGCGAGGGCGATGCTGCCCGACCGCACCCCGTAGAGGCCGGCCAGCAGACCGGCCTGCCTGGCCCGGTCGACCGCCCCCGGCAGCGCCGCGAGCATGGCCTTCTCCGAGGCGGCGGCGCCGCCGGCCTGAACCTCATGAACCACGCCGCGGGCGCCGCAACGCGCCCAGACGCTCACATCCGTGGCCAGCGACGGCGCCCGCGCGATCACGGCGCGCGCATAGGGCCGCACCTGCGCGATCGCCTCGGAAAAACGGCTTTCCGGCAGACCTTCGGGGAGGTGCACCAGTTCGAGGATCAGACGTTCGCGGCGGTCGCCCTGGACCAGGCGTCGGAGCTCGCCCAGCACGGCGGTGCGGGCGCCGGAGTAAGACAGGGCGTTCAGCGAGATGGGGGCGTGGACGGCGATCGCCGGGCCGGAGCCCTCGCCGCCCAGCAACTCGTCGATGAAGATCAGCCGCTGGATGGTCAGGGCGGCCGAGGCGCCCGGCGTCAGGCTCGCAACGTCGACGGGCTCAACGCCGCCGACCGTGTGCTGGACCGCGACGGTGCGCACCATGAACGAGACCACGGCTTCCCGGGCCACGTGCCAGACCGGATCGAGGTGGAACATGGCCTGGATATCGGCCTGCCCCGCCCGCTTGACGGCGACCATCTTCCTCGGCGGCCGGGCCACGCCGAACCGTTCCCACGGCGCCGAGCCGTCACGGCTCTGCGCGAGGTCGCCGGTGCGTTCCGCGGCGGCGACCTCGAGTTGATCGCCGGTCACCCGGGTGGCCTCCAGGCCATCGTCGCCAATCCGGTCGACCACCGAAATGTGGATATTCTCGGCCTCGGCCGCGCCGAGGAAGAAGGTCAGGGTCTCGCGCAGCAGCACCGATGACCGGCTCAACGCCCCCATCGGCGTGCGGCTCGGCTGGATCAGCAGAAAATCGGTGTCGTTGACCCGAACGATCAGGTCGTCCTCGCTGGCGCTGCGCTGGAAGGCCCGCGTGACGAAGTCCTCGACAAGCGGCTGGTGCCGGACCCATCGGTCACCCACGGTCTCACGGACCGCGGCGACGCTGACCAGCTGCACCTGCCCGTTCTGCGCGGCCTCGTCCGCGCCCGAGTGGCGCAGCATATCCGTGATCGAGGGCGAGACGGCGGCAAGCATGGGGTTGTTCTATCTCCTCACGCGGAACGGCCCGCGGACCGGCTGTCGCGGACGCGGCTGAAAATACCGTATATTTATATGCCTACCGGCAGGGTCAGACGAACCGTCGTCCCGGCGCCGGGCGAGGTATCCACCGCAATTCTTCCGCCGCACTCCGACATCGCCGCCCGCGCAAGACTGAGCCCCGCGCCGACGGCTTCGCCGGGCGGGCGGGTGGTGAAGAACGGCTCGAAAGCCCGCGCCATCACGTCGCGCGACATGCCGTCGCCGTCGTCGCGGACGACGATCTCCGCCTCACCGGGCCCCCCGCTGGCCGGCGCGATCCGGCACTGAACCTCGATCCGGCTCGCCCCGCATCGCGAAGCGTTGTCCAGCACGGCGTCCAAAGCGACGCGGAGCAGGGCGTCGTCGGCCACCACGGGACGCGGACCGTCCGGGATTTCGCGCACCTGGGGAAGATCGGGGCGCCGCGCTTCCGCCCCGGCGCAGGCGGCGTTCACCACGGCGGTGAGATCAAAACGGCGCGGCGCGGCGATGTTCCAGCCCGCGCAGGCTTCCAGCCGCCGGACCAGACGGGCGCCCTCCTCGGCGACCGAGATCAGGGTCTCCAGCTCGGCGCAGGCGTCGGGACGATCGGCGACATCGTCCATCGTCAGTTCGGCCAAGCCAATGATCTTGCCCAGCAGGTTGTTCAGGTCGTGGCTGACGCCGGCCGCGACCTGGCCCATCAGCACCAGGCGTTTCGCCTCGACCAAGTCGTCGTCCGGGCCGGCCACGGCGTCAAACGGCGGTGCGGCCGTCATCCGGCCTACCCGTCGCTCGGCTGCAGAAGCCGGGCGACCGCGCCGACGACATCGGTCGACCGGAACGGCTTGGCCATGACGGCGTCGGCGCCGAGGCTGCGCGCCGTGACCAGTAAATCGGTGGAACCCAGCCGGCCGCCTCCCGAGATGGCGAGGATTTTTACATCCGGATCGAGGGCCTTGATGGCCATCAGGGTTTCGACGCCCTCGCGATTCGGCATGATGATGTCGGTGACGACCGCGTCCGGCCGGAGCGTGTTGAACTGCGCCATGCCCTCGACGCCGTCGCGCGCGACCATGACCTTGCTCCCTGCTTGCTGGAACCACTGCGAAAGATTGCGCAGCATGATCGGATCGTCCTCGATAACCAGGACAGTCTGACCGGCTAGAGCCTGTGACGGACTGGGTTGGATCGGCATTTGCACTCCCGGGTTGTGGGTAGCCTAGCCAACCGCGCCGAATAAGAAGTTTACGTGGTTCGTCATCCTGAGGCGCAGATTCGACCGTCAACCTGCTCTTCTGGAATCCTGCCGCCACGACCTCAGAAGAATCAACCTCTCGTCGGCAAATTGTAGGTACTTTTTGACCTCGATCATCACTTCTCGCGCCTGAATAGCATGGAAATTGCCAGACCCGCTTTCGCTGCCTAACATTGTGCACCTGCGAAGAGGGCCCCGTGACGTCAGCAAACCAGACCTTTGTCATCGTCCCCAGGACCGCCCCCGCCAAGGCGCGGGCTGACGAACGCGTGCGCGGCTTCGGCGAGATCCAGGCCGCTTTCAGCCCTGCGGCGGGCGCCGGCCAGGCGAGCCGCTGCGCCCAGTGCGGCGTTCCCTTCTGCCAGACCGGCTGTCCGCTGGAGAGCAACATCCCCGACTGGCTGAAACTGGCCGCCGAGGGCCGGCTTGAGGAAGCGTGGCGCCAGGCCGAGGCCACCTCGACCCTGCCCGAGATCTGCGGCCGCATCTGTCCGCAGGACCGGCTCTGCGAAGGAGCCTGCACGCTCGAAAAGTCCGGCTGGGAGACGGTGACCATCGGCTCGGTCGAGCGCTGGCTGGGCGACATGGCCTTCGAGAAGGGCTGGGTCGCGCCGGTGCGGCCGCTGGTCGAGCGCGGGCGCTCGGTCGGCGTTGTCGGGGCCGGCCCCGCGGGGCTGGCGGCGGCGGACCGACTGCGCTCGGCCGGCTATGCGGTGACGATCTACGACCGGCACGACCGCGCCGGCGGCCTGCTGACCTACGGCATCCCCGGTTTCAAGCTGGAGAAGCCGGTCGTCCAGCGCCGGCTCGACCGGCTCGCCGAGGGCGGCGTGGTCTTCCGGCTCGGCGTCGAGGTCGGCGGCGACCTGCCTTTCGCCGAGGTGCGGGCGACCCATGACGCCGTGCTGATCGCCACCGGCGTCTATCAGGCCCGTCGGCTGACCGCCCCGGGCTGCGGCTCGGACGGCGTGGTCGCGGCGCTCGCCTATCTGATCGCCTCCAATCGCAAGGGCTTCGGCGACGCCGTCCCGGCCTTCGACAGCGGCGCGCTGAACGCCGCCGGCAAGCGCGTCGTGGTCGTCGGCGGCGGCGACACGGCCATGGACTGCGTCCGCACCGCCGTCCGCCAGGGCGCGGCCTCGGTGACCTGCCTCTACCGCCGCGACCGCGACAACATGCCGGGCAGCGCCCGCGAGGTCGCCCACGCCGAAGAGGAGGGCGTCGTCTTCGAATGGCTGGCCGCCCCCCGCGCCGTACTGGGCGAGGCCGGCCGCGCCACGGGCGTCCGGGCCCAGCGGATGGCGCTGGCGGCCCCCTCGGCCGAGGGCCGCTGGAGCGTCGAGCCCGTCTCCGGCGGCGAGTTCGACCTGCCCGCCGACCTCGTCATCGAGGCGCTCGGCTTCGAGCCCGAGAACCTGCCGGCCCTGT
>DASRXE010000094.1:0-12023 GCA_035654315.1 Brevundimonas sp. | reverse complement strand
ACGTGAAGGGCGAGGTTCTGGAATTGAAATCCACCATTAACACCATGGTGGATCAGCTCAACTCCTTCGCCGGCGAGGTGACGCGCGTCGCCCGCGAGGTGGGCTCGGAGGGCAAGCTCGGCGGACAGGCGCAGGTGAAGGGCGTCGGCGGCGTCTGGAAGGACCTCACCGACAACGTGAACATGATGGCCGGCAACCTGACCGGCCAGGTGCGAAACATCGCCGAGGTGACCACGGCGGTGGCCAACGGCGACCTGTCGAAGAAGATCACGGTCGACGTGAAGGGCGAGATCCTCGAGCTGAAGTCGACCATCAACGTCATGGTGGACCAGCTGAACTCGTTCGCCTCCGAAGTCTCGCGCGTGGCGCGCGAGGTCGGCACCGAGGGCAAGCTGGGCGGCCAGGCCAACGTCGACGGGGTCGGCGGGGCGTGGAAGGACCTGACCGACAACGTGAACTTCATGGCCGCCAACCTGACCGGTCAGGTCCGCAACATCGCCGAGGTGACCACCGCCGTGGCCAACGGCGACCTGTCGAAGAAGATCACCGTGCAGGTCCGCGGCGAGGTGGCCGAGCTGAAGGACACCATCAACACCATGGTGGACCAGCTGAACGCCTTCGCCTCCGAGGTGACGCGCGTGGCCAAGGAGGTCGGCACCGACGGCAAGCTGGGCGGTCAGGCCCAGGTCGAGGGCGTCACCGGGGCGTGGAAAGACCTCACCGACAACGTCAACCTGATGGCCGACAACCTGACCGGCCAGGTCCGCAACATCGCCGAAGTCACCACCGCCGTGGCCAACGGCGACCTGTCCAAGAAGATCACCGTCGACGTGAAGGGCGAGATCCTCGAGCTGAAGTCGACCATCAACGTCATGGTGGACCAGCTGAACTCGTTCGCCTCCGAAGTCTCGCGCGTGGCGCGCGAGGTGGGCACCGAAGGCAAGCTCGGTGGTCAGGCCAATGTGAACGGCGTCGGCGGCGCCTGGAAGGACCTCACCGACAACGTCAACTTCATGGCCGCCAACCTGACCGGTCAGGTCCGCAACATCGCCGAGGTGACCACCGCCGTGGCCAACGGCGACCTGTCGAAGAAGATCACCGTCGACGTGAAGGGCGAAATCCTCGAGCTGAAGTCGACCATCAACGTCATGGTCGACCAGCTGAACGCCTTCGCCTCGGAGGTCACCCGCGTGGCGCGCGAGGTGGGCACCGAAGGCAAGCTGGGCGGACAGGCCCAGGTCACCGGCGTGACCGGGACGTGGAAGGACCTGACCGACAACGTCAACCTGATGGCCGACAACCTGACCGGCCAGGTGCGCAATATCGCCGAGGTGACCACCGCCGTCGCCAACGGCGACCTGTCGAAGAAGATCACCGTCGACGTGAAGGGCGAGATTCTCGAACTGAAGTCGACCATCAACACCATGGTGGACCAGCTCAACGCCTTCGCTTCGGAAGTGACGCGCGTGGCGCGTGAAGTGGGCACCGAGGGCAAGCTGGGCGGGCAGGCGAACGTAAAGGGCGTCGCCGGGACCTGGAAGGACCTGACCGACAACGTGAACTTCATGGCCGGCAACCTGACGGGTCAGGTCCGCAACATCGCCGAGGTCACCACCGCCGTGGCCAAGGGCGACCTGTCGAAGAAGATCACCGTCGACGTGAAGGGCGAGATCCTCGAGCTGAAATCGACCATCAACACCATGGTGGACCAGCTCAACGCCTTCGCCTCGGAAGTGACCCGGGTGGCCAAGGAAGTCGGCACCGAAGGCAAGCTGGGCGGTCAGGCGCGCGTGGAAGGCGTCGGCGGCACCTGGAAGGACCTGACCGACAACGTCAACTCCATGGCCGCCAACCTGACGGGCCAGGTGCGTGGCATCGCCGACGTCGTCACCGCCGTCGCCAACGGCGACCTCAAGCGCAAGCTGACCCTCGACGCCAAGGGCGAGATCGCCTCCCTGGCCGACACCATCAACGGCATGATCGAGACGCTCGCCATCTTCGCCGACCAGGTCACCAACGTGGCCCGCGAGGTGGGCATCGAGGGCAAGCTGGGCGGACAGGCGCGGGTGCCCGGCGCCGCCGGCCTGTGGCGCGACCTGACCGATAACGTCAACCAGCTGGCCGGCAACCTGACCACCCAGGTCCGCGCCATCGCCGAGGTCTCAACCGCGGTGACCAAGGGCGAGCTGACCCGCTCCATCACCGTCGAGGCTTCGGGCGAGGTGGCGGCGCTGAAGGACAACATCAACGAGATGATCCGCAACCTGAAGGATCAGACGCTCAAGAACACCGAGCAGGACTGGCTGAAGACCAACCTGGCCCGCTTCACCCGCATGCTGCAGGGCGAGCGCGACCTGGCCACGGTCTCCAACATGGTGCTGTCGGAGCTGGCCCCGCTGATCAATGCCCAGCACGCCGTCTTCTACGTCGCCGACAAGGACGCCGACGAGGAGCCGATCCTGGTGCTGGCCGCCGCCTACGCCTCGACCGAGCGCGAGCAGCTGTCTCCGACCTTCCGCCTCGGCCAGAGCCTGATCGGCCAGTGCGCCAAGGAGAAGGAGCGCATCCTGCTGACCAATGTGCCCAGGGACTATGTGCAGATCGGCTCTGGCCTGGGCGGCGCGGCGCCGCTGAACATCATCATCCTGCCCGCCCTGTTCGAGGGCGAGGTCAAGGCGGTGATCGAACTGGCCACCTTCGGCGAGTTCTCCGAGACCCACCAGTCGTTCCTCAGCCAGCTGATGGAATCGGTCGGCATCGTGCTCAGCACTATCGCCGCCAACATGCGTACCGAAGGCCTGCTGTCCCAGTCGCAGCTGCTGACCGCCGAACTCCAGGCCCAGCAGGAAGAGCTGAAGATGACCAACGACCGGCTGGAGCAGCAGGCCGCCAGCCTGCGCCAGTCCGAGGAACTGCTGCGGGCCAAGCAGGAGGAACTACAGCAGTCCAACGCCGAGCTCGAGGAGAAGGCGGTCCTGCTCTCGGCCCAGAACAAACAGGTCGAAGCCAAGAATTTCGAGGTCGAACAGGCCCGCTTCGCGCTGGAGGAAAAGGCCGAGCAACTGGCCCTGACGTCGAAATACAAGTCCGAATTCCTGGCTAACATGAGCCACGAACTGCGCACGCCGCTGAACAGCCTGCTGATCCTGTCCAAGATGCTCAGCGAGAACACCCAAGGCAACCTGACCGGCAAGCAGGTCGAATTCGCCAAGAACATCCACGCCGCCGGTTCGGACCTGCTCGGCCTCATCAACGACATCCTCGACCTGTCCAAGATCGAGTCCGGCACCGTCACCCTCGACATCGGCGAGACCCGCTTCGACGACCTGCGCGACCAGATGGAGCGGACCTTCGCCCAGATCGCCCAGGACAAGCGGCTGGACTTCAGGATCGACATCGACCCCGCCCTGCCCACGGCGATGTACACCGACGACAAGCGGTTGCAGCAGATCATCAAGAACCTGCTGTCCAACGCCTTCAAATTCACCGCCACGGGCGAGGTCCGCCTGAGCGTGCAACGGGTCGACGCCGGCTGGAGCCCCGGCAACGAGCACCTCAACACGGCGGGTCAGGTGCTGGCCTTCTCGGTGCGCGACAGTGGCATCGGCATCCCCGAGGACAAGCAGCGGATCATCTTCGAGGCCTTCCAGCAGGCCGACGGCACGACCAGCCGCAAATACGGCGGCACCGGCCTCGGCCTGTCGATCAGCCGCGAGATCACCCGCACCCTGGGCGGCGAACTGAAGGTGGTCAGCGAGCCGGACAAGGGCTCGACCTTCACCCTGTACCTGCCCCTGAACTTCAGCCCGACCCCCGTCGCCGCCGGACCCTCGGGCCGGGATTCCGGCCAGGCCGTCACGGTGCGCACCCTGCCGGTCGAGGAAGAGGTTGAGGCGGTCGAAACCGTCAGCGACGACCGGGACGGCGTGACCAACGGCGATCCGGTGGTTCTGATCGTCGAGGACGATCCGCGCTTCGCCTCCATCCTGCTCGCCTTGGTTCGCGATCGCGGCTGCAAGGGGATCATCACCCAGCAGGGCGCCGCCGTCGCTTCGCTGGCGCGGCGCTACGCGCCCGAAGCCATCCTGCTCGACGTCGGCCTGCCCGACATGGACGGCCTGGCCCTGCTCGACCTGCTGAAGCGCACGCCCGAGACCCGCCATATCCCGGTCCACGTCATCTCGGCGGACGATCAGGCGTCACTCGGCCTCGCCATCGGGGCGTTTGGTTTCACGGCCAAGCCGATCGACCGTGAGGGCGTCGTGGCCAGTCTGGACGAGGTGCGCAGCTTCACGACGGCCGCCAACCGCCGGCTGGTCTTCGTCGGCCCCTCCGGTCCGGCGGCCGCCGATCTGAAGCTGGCCTTCAAATCGGTGACCCGGGTCGACAGCCTGAAGGCCCTGACGAAGGCGAAGATCAAGCCCGCCGACAGCCTGATCGTGGACACGGCGGCGACGCCGGTCCCGGCCCTGATTGACTATCTGAAGGGTGTAGACCGGCCCGTGCTGGTCTATGCGGTGGAGCCGCTCGATCCAGCCGACGAACGGCGCCTGCGCCTCGCCATCTTTGGCGGTCAGGCCCGGATGGCGCGGACGCCCGAACAACTGCTGGAGCAGGCCACCCTGCTGCTGCACGAACCGACGGAGCGGCTGTCGGAACAGGCGCGCACGACCCTGGCGCTGACCCGCAAGGAGGACGCGATCCTGACGGGTCGCACGGCCCTGGTCATCGACGACGACATCCGCAACATCTTCTCCATGGCCAGCGCGCTGGAGGAGTTCGGGGTCGATCTGCGCTACGCCGAGAGCGGCCGGGCCGGGCTGGAATTGCTGCGCCAGCACCCCGAGATCGACATCGCCCTGGTCGACATCATGATGCCGGACATGGACGGCTACGAGACCATCCGGGAAATCCGCTCCATCGCCCGGTTCGCCGACCTGCCGATCATCGCCGTGACGGCCAAGGCCATGAAGGGCGACCGCTCGAAATGCATCCAGGCCGGGGCCTCGGACTATGTCTCCAAGCCGGTCGACATCGACTATCTGATCTCGGTGATGCGGGTGTCGATCCAGCGGACCGATGCGCATCGTCTGGCCGACGATCCGGCCCGAACGCCGCGCGAGTCGGTGGACGCCTGATGCCGAACCCGGGCCGAACCCGAAAGCCCCCCGTCCCGCTCAAGGCGCGGGTGCTGATCGTCGATGATGACGAACGCAACGCCTTCGCCGCCTCAGAGGCGCTGGAGGTGCTCGGCCATGAACTGGTCGTGGCCCGCTCGGGCGAGGAGGCCCTGCGCCTGCTGCTGGGCCAGGAGTTCGCCGTCATCCTGCTGGACCTGCACATGCCCGGCATGGACGGCTACGAGACGGCGCGCCTGATCCGCGAGCATCCGCGCACCCGCGACACGCCGATCGTCTTCGTCACCGCCGTGTTTCGGGACGAGGCGCACATCTTCCAAGCCTATTCGGTCGGCGCGGTCGACGTGGTGTTCAAGCCGGTCGATCCGTTCATCCTGCGCTCCAAGGTCGCCATCCTGGCCGATCTGCACCTCAAGACTATCGAGGTCCGCCGGCAGGGCGAGGAGCGTTCCACCCTGCTGGAGGAGAACGCCCGCATCAGCGAGGAGAAGCTGGCCGCGGAGTTGGCCCTGAGGACGGCGCGAGAACGGCAGGACACCATCCTGAAGTCCCTGCCGGTGGTGTTCACGGCGCGAACCAGCGTGCATCCGTTCGGCGCCCGGTTCGTCAGCGACAGCATCACGCCGCTGACCGGATTCGAACCCTCCCGCTTCGTCGAAGAGCCGGAGATCGGCCTGGGCCGGATTCATCCGGATGATGTCGAGGGGGTCGTGAACTGCCTGATCAAGGCGGCCGAGACCGGCGCCTATGCTTGCGAATACCGCTGGATGTGCGCTGACGGCGAGTACCGAACCTTCCTTGACCAGGGAGTCTGGACCATCGACGAGGAGGGCGAAGCCCAGATTCTCGGCACGCTGCTCGATGTGACCGAGCGGCGGCACCTGGAGGAACAGCTCACCCAGGCCCGCAAGATGGAGGCGGTCGGCCAGCTGACCGGCGGCGTCGCGCACGATTTCAATAACCTGCTGACAGTGGTGCTGGGCAACGCGGACATCTTGCTGCGCCGTGTCGAGGACCAGCCGAACATCGTCAAGCACCTCGCGGCGATCCGGGCCGCCGCCGACAAGGGGCAGACCCTGACCCGGCAGTTGCTCGCCTTCTCGCGCCGGCAACAGCTGAACCCGAGCGTCGTCGATCTGAACGGGCTGATCCGCAACTTCGCCCCCCTGATGAAACAGGCCGTCGGAGAGGGCGTGGAGATCGAGCTCGACCTGTCGGCGGGCCCCCTGCACGCCATGGTCGATCCGACGCACCTTGAGACCGCCCTGCTGAACCTCGCCGTGAACGCCCGCGACGCAATGGAGAACACGGGCGTGCTCGCTATCAGCGCCGCGCAGGCCGACGGCCAGGACGCCCTGGCGGCGATCCGCGTGTCGGACACCGGATCCGGAATCAGCGCCGAAATCGCCGGCCGCATCTTCGAACCGTTCTACACCACAAAGGACGTCGGGCGCGGCTCCGGCCTCGGTCTGTCCCAGGTCTACGGCTTCGTCGCCCAGTCCGGCGGTCGGGTGGAGGTGTCCAGCGTTCCGGGCGAGGGAGCGACCTTCACCCTGATGCTCCCCCTGACCGAAGAAACGCCGCCGGAGATCTCGGACGGGACCGGCGGGGCGGACGCGGCGACGGGCTCGGAGCGGGTGCTCATCGTCGAGGACGATCCGGCCGTGTTGAACGTCTGTCTCGATATGCTCAGCGGTCTCGGCTACCAGTGCGAGGTTGCGGCGGACGCGGCCGCGGCCCTGGAATGGCTCGAAGCCGATCAGGCCTGCGACCTGCTGTTCTCCGACGTCGTCATGCCGGGCGGCATGAACGGCATCGACCTGGCGCGGCGGGCGCAGCAACTGCGGCCCGGACTCAAGGTCCTGCTGACCTCCGGCTATCTGGGCGACGCCGCCCAGGGGCTGTCCCACGAGTTCGCTCTCATCGACAAACCGTATCAGCGCTCCGACCTCGCCGCCGAGGTGCGCAAATTGCTGACGGCGAGCCCGGCCGCCCCGCTTCTGAGGTCCACCGCCGGGTGACCCTCCTCGCTCAAGGGCCCGGAACCCGCAAACCAGCCCGGTGTTTTTCACCGAGGGCCGGCGACGCTCACGCGGGTGAGGCGCGGCCCCGGAGGCGCTGATATGGCGGACCTGGAAGCACAGGTCGCGGCGGCGGTCCGGCGCGAACTGGAACGCCAGGCTGAAGCGACGAAGGATCTGTCGGTCTCCGGATCCGATGGAACCCTGACGGTTCATGGCACGGTCGATCTCGAAGCTCTGGCCATGGCGCTGGTCGGCGCGGTCGCCGGCGGGCCGTAGCGAGAACCGCCCTGCTCCGGCGCCGCTCTGGACAGGCGCCCGGAGATATTTCATACTTAAAACATGTTGCCGCGCACTGCGCCTCGAAGCATCGCCGTCGTCGGGGCCGGCCCCGGCGGTCTCTACCTCGCCATATCGCTGAAGCTGCGCGATCCGTCGCTTGAGGTCGTGGTTCACGAGCGCAACCGGCCCGACGACACCTTCGGCTGGGGCGTGGTCTTCTCCGACCAGACTCTCGCCAACCTGAAGGCCAACGACCCCGAAACCGCCGCGGTCATCGAAGCCGCCTTCGTCCACTGGGACGACATCGACGTCCACATCCATGGCCATGCGATCCGCTCGGGCGGTCACGGCTTCGCGGGCATCGGGCGCCGTCACCTGCTCAACATCCTCCAGGACCGCGCCCGCTCGCTCGGCGTCGATCTGCGCTTCGAGAGCGAGGTCGCCGACATCCGCGCGCTCGACGCCGACCTCGTCGTCGCCGCCGACGGCCTCAACAGCCGCACTCGCAACGACGCGCCCGAGGTCTTCGGCGTCGACATCGACGTGCGGACCAACAAATACATCTGGTTGGGCACGAAACAGGCGTTCGACGCCTTCACCTTCGCCTTCGTCGAGACCCCGCAAGGCTGGATCTGGGCCCACGCCTACCAGTTCGAACCCGGCGCCTCGACCTTCATCGTCGAATGTTCAGAAGCGACCTGGCGCGGCCTCGGCTTCGACGCGATGGATCAGGACCAGACCTGCCGCGCCGCCGAGGCCCTGTTTGCCGACTGGCTGGGCGGCTGCGCCCTGATGAGCAACGCCAGACATCTGCCGGGCTCGGCCTGGCTCAGCTTCCCGCGCGTGGCCTGCGCCAACTGGCGCGATGGCAAGGTCGTTCTGCTCGGCGACGCCGCTCACACCGCCCATTTCTCGATCGGCTCGGGCACCAAACTGGCCTTCGAGGACGCCATCCGCCTCGCGGAGGCCCTGACCGAAGGCGGCGACCCCGATGCCGCCCTCGCCGCCTATGAGGCCGAGCGCCGGGTCGAGGTGTTGAAGCTGCAGAGCGCGGCCCGCAACTCGACCGAATGGTTCGAGACCGTCGACCGCTATGTCGGCCTCGCCCCCCTGCAGTTCGCCTACAGCCTGCTGACCCGCAGCCAGCGCGTCAGCCACGAGAACCTGCGCCTGCGCGACCGCTCTTTCCTGAACGGGGTCGAGCGCTGGTTCGCCGACACGGCCGGCGCGCCGCCTTCCGACACCCCGCCGCCGCCGATGTTCGCCCCCCTGCGCCTGCGCAGCCTGACCCTGCCCAACCGCGTCGTGGTCTCGCCCATGTGCATGTACTCGGCCGAGGACGGCACGGTCGGCGACTTTCACCTCGTCCACCTCGGCGGACGGGCGCTTGGCGGCGCCGGTCTGGTCTTCACCGAGATGACCGACGTCTCGGCGGACGCCCGCATCACCCCCGGCTGCGCCGGCATGTACAGGCCCGAGCACCGCGACGCCTGGAAGCGGATCGTCGACTTCGTCCATGCCCAGGGCTCGCGCATCGCCCTCCAACTGGCTCACGCCGGCCGCAAGGGTTCGGTCGAGCGGCCGTGGGGCCCGCGCGCCGACCAGCCCCTGCTGGAAGGCGGCTGGGAGCTGATCGCCCCCTCTCCTGTCCCTTGGTCCGAGGGCGACCCGATCCCGCGCGAGATGACCCGGGCCGACATGGACCGGGTCAAGGCCGACTTCGTCCGCGCCGTCGGCTGGGCGGTCGAGGCCGGCTTCGACATGGTCGAACTGCACTGCGCCCACGGCTACCTGCTGTCGTCCTTCCTGACGCCGGTGTCGAACCGGCGCACCGATGAATACGGCGGCTCGCTCGAGAACCGGCTGCGCTTCCCGCTCGAGGTCTTCGCCGCGATGCGGGCCGCTTGGCCCGACGACAGGCCGATGTCGGTCCGCCTGTCCGCCACCGACTGGTGCGAGGACGGCATCACCCCGGAGGAGTCCGTGTCCATCGCGCGCGCCTTCGCCGACGCCGGCTGCGACCTGATCGATGTCTCCGCCGGCCAGACCACGCCGGACGGCCAGCCGGTCTACGGCCGCATGTTCCAGACTCCGCTCAGCGACCGCATCCGCAACGAGGCCGGCGTCGCCACCATGGCCGTCGGCAACATCTACGAGCCGGACCACGTCAACAGCATCCTCGCCGCCGGCCGCGCCGACCTGTGCGCCCTCGCCCGCCCGCATCTGGCCGATCCGTCGTGGAGCCTGCGCGCCGCCGCCGGACTCGGCTGGCGCGGCGTCCAGCCGCCGGTCCAGTACCGGCAGGGCTTCGCCCAACTGGCGCGCAATCTCGAAAAGCAGCAGCAGGCGGGACCGGTATGAGCCTGACCGGACATCACGCCGTGGTCACCGGCGCCGGCTCGGGCATCGGCCGGGCGACCGCCGAACGGCTGGCCGAGGCCGGCTGTCAGGTCACCCTGATCGGCCGCCACATCGGACGGCTGACCGAGACCGCCGACCGCATCGGCGACCTTGCCTTCGCCGCCCCCGCCGATGTGACCGACCCCGACATGCTCGCCGCCGCCATCGAGGCCGGCCGCGACCGCTTCGGTCCGGTCGATATCCTGATCAACAACGCCGGGGCCGCGACCTCCGCCCCCTTCCTCAAGACCGACGCCGACGCCCTTCGCGCCATGCTGGCCCTCAATCTCGAAGCCCCCGCCGAAGCCGCGCGTCTGGTCCTGCCCGGCATGCTGACCCGCCGCCGGGGCCGCATCGTCAACGTCGCCTCCACCGCCGGCCTGAAGGGCTACGCCTACGTCTCCGCCTATGTCGCCGCCAAGCACGGCCTCGTCGGCCTGACCCGGGCGCTGGCCATGGAGGTCGCCAGCAAGGGCGTCACGGTCAACGCCGTCTGCCCCGGCTTCACAGAGACCGATCTGGTGGCGAAGTCCGTCGCCTCCATTGTGGCCAAGACCGGTCGTGGTGAGGACGAGGCCCGCGCCGCCCTCGCCGCCTCCAACCCCCAGGGCCGCCTGATCACCCCCGACGAAGTGGCCCAGACCATCGTCTGGCTGTGCGGCGACGGCGCCTCCGGGATCAACGGCGCCGCCGTCCCCGTGGCCGGAGGCGAGCTGTGAGTCCCGCCGTCGCCCTCCCCGATCGATTGGGCGGCGCCCCCGACGGCAAGCGCTCGCTGCGCCTGTGGCTGCGACTGCTGACCTGCTCGCACACCATCGAACAGACCATCGCCCAGCGGCTGCGCGACGAGTTCGGTTCGACCCTGCCCCGCTTCGACATGCTGTCGGCGCTGGATCGCGCCGGCGACGCCGGCCTGACCATGGGCGAGGTGTCACGGATGCTGATGGTCTCCAACGGCAACGTCACTGGCCTGGCCCAGCGTCTCAAGGCCGACGGTCTGATCGGGCACCTGCCGGGCGCCGACCGGCGGGTGCAGCGCGTCCGCCTGACCGCCCTCGGCCGGAGCCGCTTCGCCGCCATGGCCGCCGCCCACGAGCACTGGATCGAGACCCTGCTCGCCGACCTGACCGCGGCCGAGGCCGACGACCTGATCCGCCTGCTCGAGCAGACCAAACGCTCGCTCCGGGCCGCCATCCACGAGGAGCCCAACCGATGAAGGCGCGCGACTACAAGGCCGAACATTTCCTCTGGTCCGTCGACGACGACGGGGTGGCCCTGCTCACCCTCAACCGCCCCGAACGCAAGAACCCGCTCACCTTCGAGTCCTATGCCGAGATGCGCGACCTGTTCCGCGCCCTGGTCCACGCCCGCGACTGCAAGGTGGTCATCGTCACCGGCGCCGGCGGCAACTTCTCCTCGGGCGGGGACGTGCACGAGATCATCGGACCGCTGACCGAAATGGCCATGCCGGACCTGCTCGACTTCACCCGCATGACCGGCGATCTGGTCAAGGCCATGCGCGGCTGCCCACAACCTGTCATCGCCGCGCTCGACGGCGTCTGCGTCGGGGCCGGCGCCATCATGGCCATGGCTTCGGATATGCGGATCGCCACGCCGCGGACCAAGACGGCCTTCCTGTTCACCCGCGTCGGCCTGGCCGGCTGCGATATGGGCGCCTGCGCCATCCTGCCCCGCCAGATCGGTCAGGGCCGGGCCTCCGAGCTGCTGTTCACCGGCCGGGTCATGACCGCCGACGAGGGCGAGCGCTGGGGCTTCCACAACCGCCTCGTCGAGCCCGACGCCCTGCTGGACGCCGCCCGCGAACTGGCCGTCTCGCTGGCCAAGGGGCCGACCTTCGCCCACGGCATCACCAAGAACCAGCTCAATGTCGAATGGGACATGAGCCTCGACGCCGCCATCGAGTCCGAAGCCCAGGCCCAGGCCATCTGCATGCAGACCCAAGACTTCCGCCGCGCCTACGAGGCCTTCGCCGCCAGGCGCGAGCCGGTGTTCGAGGGGAACTGAGCATGGCGGACCGCAGCTTCCTCGACTGGCCCTTCTTCGACGACCGCCACCGCGCCTTCGCCGCCGATCTGGAGGCGTGGGCTGACAAGACCGCCGCCATCGGCCTGCACGGCGACCAGGATCTCGACGGCGATTGCCGCACCATCCTGAAGGCGCT
>DASRXE010000093.1:0-3902 GCA_035654315.1 Brevundimonas sp. | reverse complement strand
GACGCGGTGTTCGAGGCCAATCTGCAGACGATGCGCGACGCCGGGGCCGTCATTGTCGACATCGCCGAGGGGCCGGACATGGAGGCCATGGGCGGGGCCGAGTTCGAAGTGTTGATGTACGAGCTGAAGCACGACCTGAACGCCTATCTGGCCTCGACCGACCCGGCGCAGGTGACGACCCGGACCCTGGCCGAGGTGATCGCCTTCAACGAGCGCACGCCGCGCGAACTGGCGCTGTTCGGGCAGGAGCTGTTCCTGCTGGCGCAGAGCAAGGGCGGGCTGGACGATCCGGCCTATGTCGAGGCGCGGGCGACCTCGCTGCGGCTGGCCGGGGCGGAGGGGATCGACAAGCTGATGCGCGAGCACGACGTGGTCGCCCTGATCGCGCCGACGACCGGTCCGGCCTGGACGACGGACGTGGTCAACGGCGACCACTACGCCGGCTCGGCCAGCCAGATGCCGGCCATCGCGGGCTATCCGCACCTGACGGTGCCGATGGGCTTCGTCGAGGGGCTGCCGGTGGGGATGAGTTTCATCGCCGGGAAGTGGGAGGACGCCAAGGTGCTGTCGCTGGGCTATGCGTTCGAGCAACTGACCCGCGCGATCCGGGCGCCGGTGTTCGCGCGGTCGGTGGAGGAGAGCGAGGCGCTGGCGCCGCTGCTGGCGCCGATGGCGGAGTAAGGGCGGGCGCCGTGCAACCTTCGCCATGGGCGGGGATTGTGGGCGGATGACCCAGCCCGATCCCCGGAGCGCCGCTTGAGCCTGATCGCCAATGTCGTCGGCTCGGCCGCGGCCCTGTGTTCGATCACCAGTTTCGCGCCGCAGATGATCAAGATCTGGAAGACGCGCGACGCCTCTTCCGTGTCGCTGCGCACCTACGCCCTGACGGTGACCTGCTTCGTCCTGTGGGTGGTCTACGGCGTGATGATCAAGGCCTGGCCGATCACGGCGGCCAACGCCTGCGCCCTGCTGATGGCGGCGGGGGTGCTGGCGATGAAGTGGCGGTTCCGCGACGGCGACCCGGACAAGGTCACAGACGGTCGCGGATCGCCTCGATGATGCGCTCGCAGGCGTGTTCCGGCGTCAGGGCGGCGGCGTCAATGTGGATGTCGGGGCGGTCGGGGCGCTCATAGGGGCTGTCGATGCCGGTGAAGTTGCGCAGCTGGCCGGCGCGGGCCTTGCGGTAGAGGCCCTTGATGTCGCGGGCCTCGACCACTTCGAGTGGCGCGTCGACGAAGATTTCCACGAACTCGCCGGGGGCCATGCGTTCGCGGGCCATGCGGCGCTCGGCGGCGAAGGGCGAGATGGCCGAGACGAGCACGATCAGGCCGGCGTCGGCCATCAGCCGCGCGACCTCGGTGATGCGGCGGATGTTTTCGACCCGGTCGGCGTCGGTGAAGCCGAGGTCCTGGTTGAGGCCGTGGCGGACGTTGTCTCCGTCCAGCAGGAAGGTGTGGCGGCCGTCGGCGAAGAGCCGCTTGTCGACCAGGTTGGCGATGGTCGACTTGCCGGCGCCGGACAGGCCCGTGAACCACAGCACCAGCGGCTTCTGGCGCTTCAGGGCGGCGCGCTCGGCGCGGCCGACGTCGAGCGCCTGCCACTGGACGTTGGCCGAGCGGCGCAGGGCAAAGCGGATCAGGCCGGCGCCGACGGTCTCATTGGTCTGGCGGTCGATCAGGATCAGCCCGCCGAGGTCGTGGTTCACGGCATAGGGCTCGAACGTCAGCGGCGCGTCGAGATGCAGGTGACAGACGCCGATGTCGTTGAGTTCGAGGGTGCGGGCGGCGAGGGGCTCAAGCGTCTCGACATTGACCCTGTGGCGGATGTCGGTGACCTGGCCGGTGACCGTGGCGGCGCCGAGCTTGACGACATAGGCGCGGCCGGGGAGCAGGGGCGCGTCGGCCATCCAGACGAGGTCGATCTCGAACTGGTCGGCGACGGGCGGCGGGGCCTCGGCGGCGGCCAGCACATCGCCGCGCGAGACGTCGAGATGGTCGGTAAGGGTCAGGGTGATCGACTGGCCGGATCCCGCCTCGGCCAGGTCGCCGCCGAGGGTGACGATGCGGTCGATGGTCGTGGTGCGGCCCGAGGGCAGAACCTTGACGGCGTCGCCGGGGCGGACGGTTCCGGCGGCGACGCGGCCGGCATAGCCGCGGAAGTCGGCGTCGGGGCGGTTGACCCACTGCACCGGCATGCGGAACGGGCCGGGGTCGGCTTCCGCCAGATCGGTGGTCTCCAGCCATTCGAGCAGGGTCGGGCCGTCGTACCAGGTCAGGTTCGGGGAGCGGGCGACGACATTGTCGCCGGTGAGGCCCGACAGCGGGACGGCGGTGACTTCGGTCAGGCCCAGTTCGGCGGCGAGGGCGCGGTAGTCGGCGGCGATCCCGTCGAAGACCTCTCGCGACCAGCCGGCCAGATCCATCTTGTTGACCGCCAGCAGCACGCGACGGACGCCCATCAGGCTGACCAGATAGGAATGGCGGCGGGTCTGGGGCAGCAGGCCCTTGCGCGCGTCGACGAGCACCACGGCGACGTCGGCCGTCGAGGCGGCGGTGACCATGTTGCGGGTGTACTGGGGGTGGCCCGGCGTGTCCGCGAGGATGAAGCGGCGGCCGGCGGTCTCGAAATGCCGGTAGGCGACGTCGATGGTGATGCCCTGTTCGCGCTCGGCGTCGAGGCCGTCGAACAGGCGCGAGAAATCGGGCTCGCCGGAGGATGTGCGGATAGCGGCGAGCTGGTCTTCGGGCACGGCGCCGGTGTCGTGCAGCAGGCGGCCGATCAGGGTCGACTTGCCGTCGTCCACGGAGCCGCAGGTGATCAGGCGGACGAGATCGCGGGCCATCAGAAATAGCCCTCGCGCTTCTTGATCTCCATCGATGCCGTCGGGTCCTGGTCGATGGCGCGGCCCTGCCGTTCGGACAGGCGGGAGGCGGCCATCTCGGCGAGCACGGCGTCCAGGTCGGCGGCGTCGCTGTCGATCGCGCCGGTCAGGGGCCAGCAGCCGAGGGTGCGGAAGCGCACGCGGCGGGTCTGGGCGGTTTCCCCGGGGCGCAGGGTCATGCGGTGGTCGTCGACCATGATCAGGGCGCCGTCGCGCTCGACCACCGTGCGGTCGGCGGCGAAGTAGAGGGAGACGACGTCGACGCCCTCGCGGGCGACGTAGCGCCAGACGTCCATCTCGGTCCAATTGGACAGGGGGAAGACACGGACCGATTCCCCCTTGTGGACCCGGGCGTTGTAGAGGCGCCAGAGCTCGGGGCGCTGGGCCTTGGGGTCCCAGACATGGGTGCGGCTGCGGAAGGAAAAGATGCGCTCCTTGGCGCGGCTCTTCTCCTCATCGCGGCGGGCCCCGCCGAAGGCCGCGTCGAAACCGTGGTGATCCAGCGCCTGCTTCAGCCCCTGGGTCTTCCAGAGATCGGTGTGAACGGTCGGGCCGTGGTCGAACGGATTGATTCCCTGGGCCTCCGCCTCCGGGTTGCGCCAGACCAGAAGATCCATGCCGGCTTGAGCCGCGGCGCGGTCGCGGAAGGCGTACATCTCGCGGAATTTCCACGCCGTATCGACGTGCAGCAGGGGGAAGGGCGGCGGGGCCGGGAAGAAGGCCTTGCGGGCCAGATGCAGCATGACGGCGGAGTCCTTGCCGGCCGAGAACAGCATGACGGGGCGCGCGCACTGGGCGGCGACCTCACGCATGATCTGGATGGATTCCGCCTCGAGCTGGTCGAGATAGCGGTCGTCCGGCGAGGGCAGGGGCAAGGCGGTGGTCCGGCTAATGGCGCGCGACCCTGACCGAGCGGGGCGGCGGGATCAAGCGGTCAGGCGGCGGGGATGACGGCGGTTGTCTCGATCTCGATGCGGGCGGCGTCCTCGATCAGACCCTTGACCTCGACCACGGCCATGGC
>DASRXE010000092.1:0-5868 GCA_035654315.1 Brevundimonas sp. | reverse complement strand
GACCTCGTTCAGCGCGTGGAGTTTCAGAAAGCCTTCGCCGGCGACCAGCGTGGTGATGGAGCCGGGGCTGATCTCGAAGCGATCGTGGAAGCGCATTGACAGACCGGTGGCCAGGCCGACGGCGGCCTTGATCACATCGGCATGGCTGACGGCCGCCACCGCCCCGGTACCCGAGCCGGCGATGCGGTCGAGCCAGACGCCCAGCCGCGTCTGGACCTCCGCCATCGACTCGCCGAGCGGCGGACGCGCGGTGTCGCGCTCGGCGTTCCAGGCCCGCCACAGCGGCTCCTGCTCCAGCCGGTCGAAGGTCCAGCCGTTCCAGGCTCCGAAATCGATTTCCATAAGGGCGTCCTCGTCGCGGATCGCCGCATCGCAGGCCCAGGCGATCCGCTCGGCGGTCTGACGCGTCCGCTCCAGCGGACTGGTCAGCACCGTCACGATTCCCTCGCCCGCAAGACGGCGTCCGGCCGCATCCGCCTGGGCCAGTCCGGCCTCGCCAAGCGACACCCCAGGAGACCGGCCGCACAGCCGGCCCCGCAGCTGATCGTGAACCCCGTGCCTCACCAGAAAGATCGTCGTGGTCACGACGCCAGTCGGGGCGCCGACTGATCCAGCCCCTCGATGAAGTCGAGAGTGCGCAGCCGGGCCTCCTCGTCGGTGAACTGTCCGGGCGGCGACTTCATGAACCAGCTGGAAGGGCCGACCAGCGGTCCGGACACGCCCCGGTCGAGGGCCAGCTTGGCGCAGCGCACGGCATCAATGACCACTCCGGCGCTGTTGGGACTGTCCCAGACCTCGAGCTTCAGTTCGATGTTCAGCGGCACGTCGCCGAAGGTGGTGCCCTCCAGCCGGATGTGAGCCCATTTGCGATCTGTCAGCCACGGCACGAAATCGCTCGGTCCCACATGCACGTCGTCCGCGGGCAAGGGCACGTCGAGCTGGCTGGTCACGGACTGGGTCTTGGAGATCTTCTTCGAGGTCAGTCGCTCGCGCTCCAGCATGTTCTTGAAGTCGGAATTGCCGCCGAAATTGAGCTGGTACATGCGGTCGATACGGACGCCGCGCTCGCGCATGAGATTGGCCAGCACCCGATGGACGATGGTCGCGCCGACCTGGCTCTTGATGTCGTCGCCGACGATCGGCAGGCCCCGCTGTCGGAAGCGCGCCGCCCAGTCGGGGTTGGAGGCGATGAACACCGGGATGCAGTTGACGAAGGCGCAGCCGGCCTTCAGGGCCGCTTCCGCATAATGTTCCGTCGCCTGCTGCGACCCGACCGGGAGGTAGGAGACGAGCACGTCGGTTCCGCTCTCGCGCAGGGCCTTCGCCACGTCCACGGGGGCCTCCCCGGACTCCTCGATGTCCCCGGCCATGTACTGGCCGATGCCGTCGAGGGTCGGACCGCGCATGACTTCGACCCCGGTCGGGTCCGGCGTGGCGAAGCGGATGGTGTTGTTCGGATCGCTGAAGATCGCCTGGGAGACATCGCGACCGACCTTGCCGGCATGAATGTCGAAGGCCGAGGCGATCTCCATGTCGCCGATGTGGTAGCCGCCCAGTTCGACATTCATCAGCCCCGGCGGCGGTTCGTTGCCGACCGCCTCCGCGTAGTGACGAAGCCCCTGCACGAAAGAGGAGGCGCAGTTGCCGACGCCGACGACGCCGATGCGTACCTTTTTCCGACCCATGAGCGCCTCCAGGGTCCGGCCGCCCCATGCAAGCCGGACCGTAGGAGAAGCATCTACAAACCCTGTCGGTTCCACCGCATGAACAGCAAAGCTATACTCTCAATACAGCAACGCTGGCGGTTCGACGCCAATTTTGCTGTCTCCGACAACCACTTGGCGGCTATGTCGTATATCCCACATAGCGATAATTGGAACTGATCAGTAGAAGAAGCTGTTGGCGACTCGAACCTGCACCGGAGAGCCGCCATGCCCAGGACAGCCGCCCGCCCCCTCCGTACCGACCTTCAGCCGACGCGGGGGCGAGGCTGATGGGCGATATGATCCTGATCACGGGTGGGGCCGGGTTCGTCGGCCGGCACGTGGCGCGAGCCCTGCTTGAACGCGGGCACCGGGTTCGGGCGCTGGACAGCCTGATCGAGCAGGTCCACCCGACCTGCACCCGGCCCGACGAACTGGATCCCGAAGTCGAATTGGTGGTCGGCGACATTCGCGACGAGACCGCGGTCCTCGCCGCCCTGTCCGGCGTCGACAAGGTGATCCACCTGGCGGCCGAAGTCGGCGTCGGCCAGAGCATGTACGCCATCGACCGCTACACCTCGGTCAACGACTACGGCACCGCGGTGCTGTTCCAGCAACTGATCGAAAATCCGGTCCAGCGTGTCGTCGTCGCCTCTTCGATGAGCATCTACGGTGAAGGCCTGTACCGCAGCGCCGACGGCGAGTTGATGCAGGAGGTGGTGCGCGGTCCGCGCAACCCGAATGGAACATGGGATCCGCTCGACGGACGCGGCCGGCCGCTGATCCCGGTCCCGACGCCGGAAACCAAACAGCCCGCGCTGAAGAGCGTCTACGCCATCAACAAATACGTCCAGGAGCGACTGACCCTGACCCTCACCGCCCAGTACGGAATGGAGAGCTGCGCCCTTCGGCTGTGGAACATCTACGGACCGGGTCAGGCGCTCTCCAATCCATACACTGGCGTGCTGGCCATCTTCGCCTCGCGGATCGCGAACGGCCAGGCGCCGATGGTGTTCGAGGACGGCCAGCAGCGGCGGGACTTCGTGCATGTGTCCGACGTCGCCCGCGCCTTCCTGCTTGCGCTGGAGAAGCCCGAAGCGGACGGGCAGGTGTTCAATATCGGCTCGGGCGAGGACCGGACGGTGGAGGCGGTGGCGCGGCTGCAGGCGGCCTCGATGGGTCGGGCGGACTTGGCGCCGCAGATCACCCAGCAGGCCCGGGCCGGCGACATCCGCCACAACATTCCCGACCTGAGCAAGGCGAAGGAGACGCTGGGCTACGAGGCGCGGGCGGACTTCGCCGCCGGGCTGGAGGAGCTGGCCGAGTGGGTGGCGCGACAGGAGGCGGAGGATCGCGTCGTCGAGGCCCGGCGCGAACTCGAGATGCGGGGTCTGGTCGCATGAGCCGCATCCTGATCACCGGCGGGGCCGGCTTCATCGGCAGCAATCTGGCGGACCGGCTGGCCGGCGCCGGCCACGAGGTCGTGTTGCTGGACACCCTCGCGCGGCCGGGCGTCGAGCGGAACCTGAAGTGGCTGCTGCTCCGCCACCGCAGCGCGGTCCGTCACGTTCAGACGGACGTTCGCGACGCCAAGGGCATGGCCCAGGCCGTCGCCGAGGCTGACGCTGTGTTTCATCTCGCGGCGCAGGTCGCCGTGACCACCAGCCTGTCCGACCCGCGCGAGGATTTCGACGTCAATCTGGGGGGTACGCTCAACCTGCTGGAAGCGGCCCGCAAGCGGCGGGTTCCCGTCATCTTCGCCAGCACCAACAAGGTCTACGGGGACCTCGCCGACGTCGATCTCGAACTGGTCGACGACGCATGGACCCCCGTGGAGACCGCCATGCGCGTGAAGGGGGTCGATGAAGGCCGCCCTCTCGACTTCCACACCCCGTACGGCTGCTCGAAGGGCGCCGCCGATCAGTACGTGCTGGACTATGCGCGCAGCTTCGGCGTTCCGGCGTGCGTCATGCGCATGAGCTGCATCTACGGTCCACGCCAGATGGGCACCGAGGACCAGGGCTGGGTCGCCCATTTCCTGATCCGGGCGCTGAGCGGCGAGCCGATCACCCTGTTCGGGGACGGGCGTCAGGTCCGCGACATTCTTCATGTCGCCGACGCGGTGAACGCCTACGTCGCTGCGCTGGAGCGGATCGAACAGGTGAGCGGGCGCGCCTTCAACCTCGGCGGCGGACCGGACAACGCCGTCAGCCTGCGCCAGCTGATCGCCCATATCGAAGGCCTGACCGGCCGACGCGCGGATATCCGGTTCGAGGCCTGGCGCGCGGGCGACCAGCGCTACTTCGTCGCCGACGCCTCGGCCGCCCACGCCGTCCTGGACCTGCCGCGGCCGACCGGCTGGCGCGAGGGCGTCGCCGACCTGGCGCGCTGGATCGGGTCCACGAACGACCTCGTCCCCGCACCGCAGACGGTCGCCGCATGACCGCTCTGCATCCGCGTCACATCCTGATGACCACGGACGCCGTCGGCGGGGTCTGGACCTATGCTCTCGATCTCGCCGCGGGCCTGCTCGCGCGCGGCGTTGCCGTGACCCTGGCGGTGCTGGGCCCGGCGCCGCGGCCGGGACAGCGCCGCGCCGCCGAGCGGATCGCCGGCCTTACGGTCGTGGAAGCGGGCCTGCCGCTGGACTGGACCGCGGAACGCCCCGAGGAGATCACAGAGGCGGCGCGCGGCGTTGCGGCCCTGGCGGCGGCTCGCGGCGCGGATCTGGTGCACCTGAACACCCCCGCCCTCGCGGCCGAGGTTCGCTTCTCCGTTCCTGTCGTCGGCGCCTGTCACTCATGCCTCGCCAGCTGGTGGAGCGCCGTCAGAGGCGATGCGCCGATGCCCGAAGCCTTCCGCTGGCGCACCGGGCTGCTGGCCCGCGGCTACGCGGGCTGCGATCGCCTGATCGCGCCCAGTTACGCCTTCATGCAGACCACGGCGGCCCTGTATGGAGTCGTGCCGCAGATGGTCCACAACGGCCGTGCGTCACTCGCCGGGACGCCACGAACGGACCGGCGCCGGTTGGTCCTGACCTCGGGGAGGCTGTGGGACGAGGGCAAGAACGTCCGCACACTCGACCGCGCCGCCCGCCGCATGCGAGGCCAGGTCTACGCCGCCGGCGCTGTGAAGGGGCCGGACGGTCAGGCCGTCGCCTTCGACCATGTCCTGTGCCTGAACCAGCTCGATTCCGCGGTCCTGACGAAGCAACTGGAACGGACGGCGGTGTTCGCCTCGCTGTCGCTGTACGAGCCGTTCGGGCTGGGGGTGCTGGAGGCGGCGCAGGCCGGCTGCGCTCTGGTCTTGTCCGACATCCCGACCTTCCGCGAACTGTGGCAGGGGGCGGCGGTGTTCGTGCCGGCGGACAATGACGCGGCCGTCGCCGAGGCCTTGGACAGCCTGCTCGACGATCCCGAGGGCGCCGCTGAAATGGGGCGGGCGGCCATGATCCGCAGCTCGCAGTTCACCGTCGACGCCATGGTCGAGGGCACGCTGGCTGCTTACGGCGAGGCCCTCGCGACACGGGCGCCCTTCGCGGAGGCGGCGGCGTGAAGGTCGTCTATTTCACCCATTCACTGGAGTCGTGCTGGAACCACGGCAACGCCCACTTCCTGCGCGGCGTCCTGCGCGACCTGATCGGACGGGGTCACACGGTCGCCGTGCACGAACCTCGGGACGCCTGGAGCCGCGCGAGCCTCGTAGCCGACCATGGCGAGGCGGGGCTGGAGCCGTACCGTCGGGCCTATCCCGAACTGTCCAGCCGCCGGTTCGACGAGCCGCAGCTGGAGCAGGCCCTGGACGGCGCGGATCTGGTCATGGTCCACGAGTGGAACCCGCCGGCGCTGGTCGCCGCGATCGGGCGCGCCCGCAAGCGCGGCGGCCGCTTCACCCTGCTGTTCCACGATACGCACCACCGGGCGGTGAGCGAACCGGAGGGGATCCGGACGTTCGACCTGTCCGGCTACGACGGCGTTCTGGCTTTCGGCGAGACCCTGGCGGAGGTCTATCGCCGCTGGGGCTGGGGAGGCCGGGTGTTTGTCTGGCACGAGGCCGCCGACGTACGGCTGTTCCAGCCCCCGGCCGTGGAAGGCCGGCGCGAGGGGCTGATCTGGGTCGGCAACTGGGGCGAGGGCGAGCGGACCAGGGAGCTGGAGCGCTACCC
>DASRXE010000091.1:0-3799 GCA_035654315.1 Brevundimonas sp. | reverse complement strand
CGCGGGAGGGGGCTCGGCGATCGGCGCGGGAATGAGTTGCGCCATGATCAGGCGCCAGCCCTCCGGCCGCTTCTGCCACAGGCGCATATAGTGGCCGCGGCGGGCGGCGCCGTCGCGGCTCCAGCCCGCCGGACCGTAGGTCCACGCCATGTCGCCGGCCTCCGATGCGCCGCCGCCCTCGGTCGCGCCGAACTCGAAACGGGCCGGCCAGCCGTCCAGCGCCGTTGCATAGGCGTCCGGGCCCTCGGCCGGCGCCAAGGGGGCGACGTACAGGCGACCGTCCACGGCCAGAACCGACAGGTGCGCCGTCTTCTGGTCCTCGGCCGCGGCTGCCGCCAGGGTTGCCTCGGCCGCCCTCACCTCGGCCATCGCCGCCTCGGCCGAACCGGCGCCGACGGTGGCGGCCGGCAGGATGCGGGGTTCGCTGTCGGGACCGGGCTCGCCCGCGGGGCTGGCGTTGGAACCACCGTCATAGACCCAGCGCCATTGCCCGTCAGGCTGGCGCTTCCAGATCGTGAAATAGTGGCCGTAGCCCTCCTGATCGCGCGCGGCCGGGCCCGTGGTGAATCCCATATCGCCGGATTTGGCTACGCCCGCGAAGGTCGGCCACCATTCGATCAGCGGCTCGCCCGGCTGGCGGGTCAGCGGCGCGCCCTCGAACACGGCCGCGATTTCCTGCGCCTGTCCGCCGTTGATCAGGATGGCGTCCGGCCGGCCCCATTTCTGGAAGCTGCCGGCCAGGCCCATGGCCGGAAAGTCGGCGGCGAAGGCCCGCTCGGCCGCCACGACGGGGGCGACGCCGGCTTCCTGGCCGAGGGCGGGCGAGGCGGCCAGCAGGGCGGCGGCGAAAGCGATCCAGCGCATGGGAAATCCTCCTCCCGTGATAGAGGCCGGGTCGCGCGGCCTTGTCCCGTTAAATCTCCGAAAGGCGCCCCTGCGCCACCCGGCGTTTACGCTATGGCGAGGCGTTCGCATGGGGAGCCGACATGGATTTCGTCGTCATAGGCCTTGTCGCCTTCCTCGCCTCGGGCCTGACCCTGTATTCGGGATTCGGCCTGGGCACTGTGCTCCTGCCGGCCTTCGCCCTGTTCTTCCCGGCGCCCGTGGCGGTGGCGGCCACCGGCGTGGTCCATCTGCTCAACGGCCTGTTCAAGGGCGGTCTGCTTTGGCGTCAGGCCGACTGGCGCGTCGTACGGAACTTCGGCCTGCCGGCGATCCCGGCCGCGATCGCCGGAGCATGGCTGCTGGGCCGACTCGGGGCGGCCGACGCGCTGTTCTCATGGAGTCTCGCAGGGCGCGACTTCGGGCCCACGCCGGCCGCGCTGGTGATCGGGGGGGTGATGATCGTCCTGGGCCTGCTGGAACTGCAGCCGTGGTTCCAGCGCCTCGCCGCCCCGCCGCGCGTCGCCCCGCTGGGCGGGCTGGCGACAGGCTTCATCGGCGGGCTGACCGGGCAGCAGGGGGCGCTGCGCTCGATGTTCCTGCTGCGCTTCGGCCTCGACCCGGCCCGCTTCGTCGCCACGGGCGCCATGATCGCGGTGCTGATCGATCTGTCGCGCCTGCCGGTCTACGCCTTCACCGTCGGGGCGGCGGCCGGAGAGTTCGAGACCCGGCAGGGCCTGCTGGTCGGCTGGGCCGTGCTGTGCGCCTTCGCCGGCGCATGGGGCGCGATGCGCTGGCTGAAGAAGGTCACCATCGGCCTGGTCCGGGGCGTCGTCGCCGCCGTCATGCTGACGATCGGTGCGGCCCTGATCGCCGGCCTGATCGGCAGCTGAGCGCCTCAGGGCTCCAGCGTCTCCACCACCAGATTGCCGTTGGTGTAGACGCAGATGTCGGCCGCGATGGCCATGGCGCGGCGCGCGACGGCCTCGGCGTCGAGTTCGGTGTTGTCGATGAGGGCCCGCGCCGCCGCAAGGGCGAAATTGCCGCCCGAGCCGACCGCGGCCACCCCATGCTCGGGCTCCAGCACGTCGCCCACGCCGGTGACGGTGAAGATCGAGCCCTTGTCGGCCACCAGCAGCATGGCCTCGAGGCGGCGCAGGTAGCGGTCGGTGCGCCAGTCCTTGGCCAGGTCGACGCAGGCGCGGGCCAGCTGGTCCGGATACTGCTCCAGCTTGGCCTCGAGCCGCTCGATCAGGGTGAAGGCGTCCGCCGTGGCGCCGGCGAAGCCGGCCAGCACCTTGCCGCCGGCGAGGGTGCGCACCTTGCGCGCCGCACCCTTGACGATGGTCTGGCCCATCGAGACCTGGCCGTCGCCGGCGATCACCGTGCGGCCGTCCTTGCGCACCGCCAGAATGGTGGTGCCGTGCCAGCCCGGCGATGAGGAAAGATCGGTGTCGTGCGTCATACATTTCAGATGGAGACCGAAATGCGGCGCGGCAAGGCGAAACCGACGCAAATCCAACGGCTACGCTCAGCCATATTTTGACCAATGTAAACCGTTACGCTGCCAAACTATACCCCATAAATTGCCATATAAGGGAAGCGTCGTGCTTCATCGCGTGATCTACGCCAGCGAAGCGGTCGGCGCCACCGGGGCCACGACCCTGTCGATCGCCCAGATTCTCGGGGTCTCGGAGCGCAACAACCGGCGCGACCACCTGACCAGCTGCGTGATGTTCCACCAGGGCCATATCCTGCAGGCGATCGAGGGCGGCCGCGCCGATGTCGACCGGCTGATCCGGCGCCTGCTCGACGACCCGCGTCACACCGGCCTGCGCATCCTGAGCGACGCGCCGATCCACGCCCGGCGCATCGACGAGCCGATGGGGCTGTGCGCCGATCCCGCCGCCCTGCTGGAGCGGCTTGGCCTGAATTGCCTGTCGCGCGTCACCGGCCCCGAGGCCGAGGTGCTGCTGGATATCCGCAAGGCCGCGTGACGCGGGGACGTGACGGGGCGCCCCGGACCGCCTAACTGGGGCGGGTGAGCTTTTCCGAGGACGAGATCGAGCGCTATGCGCGGCATCTGGTGCTGGCCGAGATCGGCGGGCCGGGCCAGCAGCGGCTGAAGGCGGCCCGCGTCGCCCTCGTCGGTCTGGGCGGGGTCGGCGCGCCGGCGGCCCTGTATCTGGCGGCGGCGGGCGTCGGGGCGCTGCGCCTGATCGATGACGACGCCGTCGGCCTGTCCAACCTGCAGCGCCAGATCATCTTCGGCCAGGCCGACGTCGGCGCCGCCAAGGTCGACGCCGGGGCCGCGCGGCTGGACGCCCTCAATTCGCACGTCGAGGTGGAGGCGGCGGCCGAGCGGCTGACCCCTGACAACGCCGCCCGGCTGCTGGGCGGCTGCGACGTGGTCATAGACGGCACGGACGATTTCGGAACCCGGTTCGCGACCAACGCCGCCTGCGTCGCCGCCGGGATTCCGCTGGTCTCCGGCGCGCTCGGGCGGTGGAGCGGCCAGGTCGGCGTCTTCACCGGCCGCCCCTGCTACCGCTGTCTCGTCCCGGAGAGCCCGCCGGACGCCGAGACCTGCGCCCGGGTCGGCGTGGTCGGAGCGCTGGCCGGCGTGGTCGGCTCGATGACGGCGCTGGAGGCGATCAAGCTGATCACCGGCGCGGGCGAGCCGCTGGCCGGGCGGCTGCTGATCTACGACGGGCTGGCGGGCGCGGCGCGGACGGTCGGCGTCGCCGCCGATCCCGCCTGCCCGTTCTGCGGCTAGCGACCCTTAAAGCATCGCCGGAATGACCCGGTCCGGCGGGCGGTGGCCGTTCTGGAAGGTGAGGACGTTGGCGATGACGCGGTCGCCCATGTCCTGGCGCGCCTCCAGCGTCGCCGATCCGAGATGCGGCAGCAGCACGAC
>DASRXE010000090.1:0-6964 GCA_035654315.1 Brevundimonas sp. | reverse complement strand
GAGGAAGGCGATCCCGCGCTGGCGCAGCACGGCCATGAAGGCGGACACGCCTTCGTCCGAGGTGATGAAACGGTCGCCGAGATAGTTGGTGACGCCGAAATAGCCGGTGGCGCGGCTGAGCAGCCAGTTCATCTTCGCCTGAATGTCGGCCGACCCGGCGTCGGCCAGGAGTGTGTAGGGACCGGGGTCGTTGTTGGGATAGCCGGTCGGCTCCATCGGGATTTCCAGCATGACCTCATGGCCCTGGGCGCGGGCGAGGTCGATCCAGCCCTGCAGGCCCTCGGCATAGGGAACGAAGCTGAGGGTGACCTCGGCCGGCAGGCGTTCGATGGCGGCGCGGGTGGTGTCGGCGTTGAGGCCGAGGCCGCCGACGATCAGGGCGATGCGAGGCTTGCCGTTGGAGACGAAGGGCCGGGCGTAGGCCTGGGCCGGGACGCGGCCGTCGGCGGCGATGCGCGGCAGGGGGCCGTCGGGGCCCGGCTGGCTGAGGCCGGCGATGGGGGCGGCCGGCAAGGGGCGGGCGGCGACGCGGGGGGCGGTGACCGGCGCGCCCGGGCCCGAGACGGTGGCGCCGTCGGGCAGGGTGATCACGGCCTCGCCGAGAACGGCGGGATCGCCGTCGGCGGTCAGATCCTGATAGAGGCCGGAGCCGTCCAGCGAGAAGGCCTCCATGCCGGTCGGGACGGGCGTCTCAGCGGCGGCCGGGCGGTTCAGGGCGACGCGGGCCGAGGGGGCGCCGGCGCGGGGGTCGCCGAGCACGGTGACGAACAGGGCGGCCGCGCCGAGCAGCAGGACCCCGGCCCCGGCGACGGCGACCGGCGGCTTCTTGAGCACGCGGATCGCGGGGGCGAGGGCTTCGGCCACGGAGCGGCGGGCGGGCGGAGCGCCCGCGGTGGCGGCTAGGACAGACTGGCGCTTGGCGAACATGGGCAAGGAACTGGGCGCTCGAACGGGGGTCCGCGGAACGGACGCCTACAGGGGCCACAGTGGCGCGGGTCGGTTAAGAAAGCCTAACGCGGTGTTAGGCATGCCGGAGGAGGAGGGTCGAGGGTCGAGGGTCGAGTAAGAACTCGCTACCGGGTTCACCCCCGTTCGCCCGGACGTTCTTCCCTGGACCCTGGACCCTCGACCCTCGCCCCTACGGCGTCTCGTCCGCCGCCTCGTCCACGGCGGCCATGGCGGTGCCCGGCGCAGTGACCACGATCCCCTCGGGGGCCGCCGCCAGCTGGGTGAGGTTTCCGTTGGCGCGCAGCACATCGAAGGCGCGCTCCAGCTGATAGTCCTTGTCCTTGTCATAGGCCTCGCCCGGCGCTTCGTGCGGCGTGTGCGGACCCTTGCGCTCGGCGCCGATGGAGGCGTCGAGCGCGGTGGCGTAGGCGGCCTCGGAGTAGATGAAGTTCGAGCGCGAGACGATCTTGGCCTCGGCCTCCGAGCGGGCCACCTCGAGGTCGGGCTCGATGCCGATCTTCTGGATGGAGTCGCCGGAGGGGGTGTAGTAGCGCGCCGTGGTGATCGACAGGGCCCCGTCGGCCCCGCCGCGCAGCGGGATGACGCTCTGCACCGAGCCCTTGCCGAAGCTGGTCAGGCCGACCAGCGTGGCTCGCTCGTGGTCCTTCAGCGCACCCGCCACGATCTCGGAGGCCGAGGCGGAGCCGTAGTTGATCAGCACCACAATGGGCAGGCCGTCGGTCAGGTCGCCCGGTTTGGCGGTGTAGCGGACGATCTGTTCGGGCCGGCGGCCGCGCTGGCTGACGATCTCGCCGCGCTCAAGGAAGGCGTCGGACACGGCGATGGCCGCGTCGAGGAGGCCGCCGCCGTTGTTGCGCAGGTCGAGGACATAGCCTTTGAGGGCCGGGTTCTCGCTCTTCAGCCGGGTGATGGTCTCGGTCAGTTCGCGGCCGGTGTTCTCGTTGAAGGTCGAGATGCGCAGAACGCCGAAGTCGCCCTCGACGCGGCCGGTGACGGAGTCGATCTTGATGATCTCGCGGGTCAGGGTGACCTCGCGCGGCTCCTCGCCGTCGCGCAGGAAGGTGACCTTGACCGAGGTGCCGGCGGCGCCGCGCAGCTTTTCGGAGACCTGGCTGACGGTCAGGCCGGTCGAATTCTGGCCCTCGATGGCCGAGATGACGTCGCCGGCCTGGACGCCGGCGCGGGCGGCGGGGCCGCCGTCCATCGGCGAGATGATCTTCACCAGTCCGCCCTCGGACGAGATGGTCAGGCCGACGCCGGAATACTGGCCCTCGGTGCGTTCGCGCAGGTCGCCGTAGGCCTTGAGCGGCAGGTAGGACGAGTGCGGGTCCAGGGCGCCCATCATGCCCTGCAGGGCGGCCTCGATCAGCTTCTTGTCGTCGACCGGCACGACATAGTCGCGCTCGACCGTGGCGAGGGCGTCGCCGAACAGGCCGATCAGGCGGAAGGCCTCGTTGCGCGGCGTCTGTCCGGCGGTCGTGGCGGCGCCCAGTCCGACCACGGTGGCGGCGGCGGCGCCGATCATCAGCAACTTGCGCATACGGTCTCTACTTCCAGCGGGCCGGGGAGGCGGCCCGAACATCTACAACTACGAGGCCTTCGGCGACCAAATCGTGACCGATCCGGCCGTCCGCCGATAAAATCAGCGTCATCGGGGGATGGGAAGGGGATTCGCCTGCGGCGCGGGAGACGGTCAGCGCAGCCACGGCCCCGGGTCCACCGGCCGTTCGTCGCGGCGCAGGTCGAAGCCGATCTCGCCATCGGGGCCGGCGTGGCCCAGGGGCTGGCCGTCGGCGACGCGGTCGCCGGTTTCGACCGAGACCTCCTCGAGGCCGGAGATGACGCCGCGCCAGCCGGGGCCGAGGTCGAGGATCACCACCCGGCCCCAGCCGCTGAGCCGGCCGGTCCAGGCGACGCGGCCGGCGGACGGGGCGCGGGCCTCGAGGTCGTCGCCGCGCCAGCGCCAGCCGCTGGACCCGTCGCCGAAGCGGATCGAGGGGACGCCCTCGACGGGCGGGGTCAGGCGGTCGCGGCCGGCGGGCCGGCGGGCGGTCACGGACGCGGCTTCGCCCTCGACCACGGGAACGGCGCCGCCGAGGGCGCGCAGCCGGGCCTCCAGCATCCGCGCCGCCCGTTCGGCGGTCCCGGCCTCGGCCCGGAGCACGGCTCGGAGCCGGGTCTGCCGCGCCACCCTGGCCTCGGCCTGGGCGCGGCGGTCGCCCTGGGCGCTCTCTGTGGTGAACAGGGCCTCGCTGCCCAGCGCGGCGCGGCGACGGATGCGGGCGATCCCGGCCTGACGCTCGGCGAGCGGCCGCGCGCGGGCCTCGAGCTCGGGCGCGATGGCCTTCATCAGGATGGCCGCGCGGACGGTGTCGATCGCCCTGTCGGCCGGGACCAGCAGCGGCGGCGGCGGACGGCGGCTCATCATCTGCAGCGCCGACAGCAGGCGGGCCTGGCGGCCGCGCGCCTGCGACAGCTCCGCGACGAGGGCGGCTTCGCGGTCGCTGAGGCTGCGCAGCCGGGCGCGCTGGGCGGCGATGACCCCGTCGCCGGCGGCGGCGTCCGTCCCGGGCGCGGCCAGCTGCCGCTCGAGCCGCGCGATCTCGGCGTCGGCCTCGGCGGCCTCGGCGCGCAGCCGCAGGGCCCGGGCGCGCTCGTCGCGGAACTCGGCCTGCAGGCGGGCGATCTCGCCCGAGCCAGGGCCGGCCGGCGGCGGCGCCGCGGCCACGGGCAGGGCGGTCAGGACGAACAGCAGGGCGAGGCCGGCCTTACGCATCAGTCGCGATGATACGGCGATCCGGCCAGAATGGTCACGGCCCGATACAGCTGTTCGGCCAGCATGGCCCGCGCCAGGGCGTGCGGCCAGGTCTGCGGGCCGAAGGCGAGGGTCGAGGCGGCGGCGGCGCGGACGCTGTCGTCCAGCCCGTCGGCGCCCCCGATGGCGAAGGCCAGCCGCCGCTCGCCGCGATCACGCAGCATGGCGATATGGTCGGCGAAGGCGCGGCTGGAGAAGGTCCTGCCACGCTCGTCGCAGGCGATCAGATGGGCCCCTTCGGCGGCCTTGAGGATCAGTTCGGCCTCGGCCGCCTTGCCCGGCTTGCGGGCTTCCAGATCGATCAGGTCGAGGGGGCCGAGGCCGAGCGCGCGGCCGGACAGGGTGGCGCGTTCGGCGTAGTCGCCGGCCAGCGTCGCCTCGGGGCCGCGCCCCGGCTTGCCGATGGCGATGACGGCCAGCTTCATGCGACGGGTCTAGGCGCGGGCGTCGACGCGGTGGCCGCTGTCGACCGACCAGATCTTCTCGATGTTGTAGAAGGCGCGGACTTCCGGACGAAACAGGTGGACGATGACGTCGCCGGCGTCGAGCAACACCCAGTCGCAGTGCGGCAGGCCCGAGACCTTGACCTTGCCGAGGCCCTGTTCCTTCAGCGTGCGCTGCAGGTGATCGGCCAGGGCGCCGACGTGGCGGTGCGAGCGGCCGGATGCCACGATCATGGTGTCGGCCATCGGGCTTTTGCCCTTCAGGTCGATCAGGACGATGTCCTGGGCCTTGTCCTCGTCGAGGCGCGACAGCACGGCCTGTTCCAGAACCGTGGAGCCGACGGGGAGGGGGGCCTGGGGACCGTTATCCGGGGGACCGTCTTCGGAATGGATGGGTTCGATGGGATCCATCTCGTGCGCCGTGTTCGAAACGGCGCTGTCTTGCGCATCGTGCGCGGGCGAGGGGGTCAGCGGAAGGCTCCAGGGAGATTACTAAAGCGGCAATCTAGCATAATCCGGCCCGGGCGTCACGCGCCCTGCCCTGGCGCAGGCTTTTCAGCCGCGGCCGCCGCCCTCAGGGCCGTGGAGGAGCGGTGGTTGAGCGGGGCCGTCAGATAGGTCCAGGCCGGGGCTTCGAGGCTCGGCAGCAGGACGGCGTGCGAGGCCGACACTCGGGCGCCGGCGAAGCGGGCCGCGGCCGGGGCGGTGCGGCTCTCCAGCTCGGACCCGGGGCGGGCGATCACCGCCACCGGCATCATCCGCATGATGTCGGTCCAGCCGCGCCAGCGGTGGAAGGTGGCCAGATTGTCGGACCCCATCAGCCAGACGAAATGCACCCCGGGGTGGCGGGCGGTCAGGGCGCGCAGGGTGTCGATGGTCCGCCGCGTCCCCACCCGGCTCTCGAAATCCGAGATGATCATGGCGGGCCCGGTGGCGGCGTGGGCGGCCGCCGCGCGGGCGGAGGCCATGCGCTCGGCCAGCGGGGCGGTGTCGCGGGGGTCCTTCAAGGGGTTCTGCGGCGAGACCAGCCAGATGACGCGGTCGAGATCGAGCCGGCGCAGGGCCGTTTCGGCGACGTGGGCGTGGCCGTCGTGGGCCGGATTGAACGAGCCGCCGAAGACGCCGACCTTCATGCCGGGCTGGAGGTCGAGCCCGTCGCGCAGCGCGCCCCGGCGGGGGCCGAACGCCCTGGGCGCGGGACCGGCGTGGAAGAAGGACAAGGCGGGGGCTCGCGCGGACTTATGCTCAGGAGGGAGCTAACACGCCGGGACCCCGCTGTCGCGGGCGTTCAGCCAGGTTGTTTCTTGAAGGTGTCGCCGACCTCGGTCGCATCAGGACCGTCGGGACCGGCGCTCTTCTTTTCACGCTCGGCGTTGCGCTTCACCTCGGCGTCGGAGGTCGAGGCATCGGGCCGGCCCAGCGGAATGGCGCCGTTGTCGTCGCGCCCGGGGGTCTGGATCTTGTCGGTCATGGCGTGGCTCCTTTCGATGGGAAAGGAGGGGGCGCGGAGATACGTTCCGTTTCAGCCGGGGAAGTCGGCGCAGAAGCGGTGCATGCGGGCGGTGTAATCGGCCAGCGAGCCGATTTCAGCCTCATCGCGCAGCGCCTGCACCCGTTCGGGAGCCTCAAGCGTGTTGGGTTCCCAGACTCCCTTCGCCACGCAGACGCCCTGGGTCCCGTACCGCTGGGGACGGTTCTCGCCGACGGCGACGCGGTCATACAGATAGGCATAGTTGGCGGGGATGACGTCGCCCGCCGCCGCCAGCGGCTCAAGCAGGGCGACCACGTGGCGTTGGAAGGGGCGGTCCCGGTCCGCGTGCTGGGCCATCAGCCAGGCAGCGCTTGAGGCGGCCTCGCCGTGGATCGGGATGCGATACCAGCCGTGGGCGGCGACGTCGGCCTTGAGCCATTCAGTGTTGTCGCTGTCGATCGCCCAAACCTGCTGCCCGAGGCGGCTGTTGAAGCGGCTGAGAGCGCCGGGTGTCGGCGGTTCCGGCCAGACCTCGTCGCCGACCTCCCAGCCGCGGCGCAGCAACTGGTCGCGCGCGGCCCGTCGCAGCAGTTCGCGGACTCGGGGGTCAGTCGTGGCCTCCATGTGCCGGACGCGGTCTGCGACATGGCTGAAGGGCGGCTCCGCAACCGGCTGCCCCGCCATCACCGCCTCCCCGAAGGTGATCCAGCGATCCCAGGCCGCATCCGCGGCGGCGCGGTCGGCTTCGAATGTTTCGGCGGTCGGGGCCTCGGCGGCGGCGGCGAGTTCCGCCTGCAGGATGGTCTCGGCTTCAGTCAGGGGGCGCAGGCTGTCGGCGTCGATCCGGGCGCGCATATAGACCGCGTTGGACAGAGTCTTGAGATCGGCGCCCGTCGCCTTCAGGGCCATATAGTCGAAGGCCCGCGCTGCGGCGGGATCATCCGCCAGAACCGCGAGATCCGGCGGCAGCTGGGGCGGCGCGGCCTGGAAGGCTGATAGCGCCAGCGCGGCGAGGCCGACGGCGAACGTCCTGGCGAAGCGAAACATGGCGGCCCTCCCGTTACCCGCGAAGAACAGCCCCGCTTCACGCCAAAATCAAGGCCGGTCGGCGAGGGTTGTCAGGGCCGCGTCTGGCCCTTGCCGCGGATGACGTATTTGAAGCTGGTCAGCTGTTCGGCGCCGACCGGGCCGCGGGCGTGGAGGCGGTCGGTGGAGATGCCGATCTCGCCGCCGAAGCCGAACTCGCCGCCGTCGGCGAACTGGGTC
>DASRXE010000089.1:0-4128 GCA_035654315.1 Brevundimonas sp. | reverse complement strand
CGATCCAGCGCGCCGCCGAGGTGGCTTCCGCATAGGCCGCGCCGCGCGCGATCAGATAGTCGCACACCGGATAGGGCGCGCCCGCCTCGGCCGGCGGCGTCGAGGCGAAGCGCAGGGCGAACTCGTCCGGCGTGCGATAGGTGATCATGGCCAGTTCGCGGGCCAGGGCCACCCCCTCGGCCTCGCGGCCGCAGTCGCGGGCGAAGGCCAGCAGCCGCCGCTGCACCCCGCGCCAGGCCGTGGCGGCGGGATGGCTGCGGTGTGCGGCCGAGATTGCGACCAGCCGACCGATCCGCTGCGGGAACGCCGCCGCGAAGGCCAGGCCGATGCAGCCGCCGTAGGAGGCGCCGATGAAGGCGTCGACGCGCGGCTCGCCGGTCCCGTCGAGCAGCAGGGCCAGCAGACGGGCCTGATCGGTCGTGGTGATGGTGACGCCCGGCTCGTGCCTGCCTGGCGGCAGGTCGAAGGCGAGCACGCGGGCGCGGTTCAGGTCGACCGGCCCGCCGGGCCGGACCGCCCACGACCACCAGCGCGCCGCGAACCGGCCGCTGGAGATGCCCCCCGCGACCACGACCAGCGGTCCACGCTCAGGGCCGTGCAGCCGACCAATCACCTCAGCCGCGGCCAGCCGCTCGCCGGACTCCAGCCGGAAATCCTCTGGGATGGGCGCGCGGACATCGCGTCCGGGCGCTTCGTCGATGGGCCAGTGCTGGGACGCCACGATCCGCTCCGCTCTCGCTCAGCGAAACCGATGGGGCGAACCAATTCGTGCAGTGACAGACCCGTGAAGTCGGCCGGACCCCGGACGTGAAGGGGCCGTCGCTCCACTCATCTCTCGCGGCTTCCGAAGACGCCCCGCAGGAGTTGGCACCATCTCCAGGATCGGGTGGATCCTGGAAGGTTGCCCCGGCGTCAAAGGGCCTATCCCTCAGCCGGTCTTGATGAGTGCCCTTACGGTGGCGAACACTTCCGGCGGCGTCAATCCCCCTTGTTGCGGTGCGAAGTCAGCCCTCGCTCCAGCCCCCCGCCAGCGCCTTGAACAGGGCGATCTGATAGGTCGTCACGAGGGCGTCCGACGCCGCCAGTTGGGCGTCCGCGGACGCCAGCGTCCGTTCCGCGTCGAGCACCGTCAGGAAGCTGTCGGCCCCGGCGTCGAAGCGCAGCCGTGACAGGCGGGCGGCGTTGGCGGCATGGTCGCGCGCCGCCTGCAGCGCCGACCGGCGGTCCAGCTCGTTGGCGTAGTTGACCAGCGCGGTCTCCGTCTCCTGCAGGGCGACCAGCACCGTCTGGTCGAACGTCGCCAGCGCCACATCCGCGCCCGCGCCCGCCTGTTCGATCCGCGCCCGGGCGGCGAACACATTGGGGAAGGACCAGCTGATCAGCGGCCCGACCGAGAAGCGGAAATTTTCGCTGTCGCCCAGACCGTCGGCCTCCAGCGCCGTGGCGCCGAGCGAGCCGCCCAGGCTGATCCGCGGATAGAGGTCCGCCGTCGCCACATTCACCCGCGCCGCGGCGGCGGCGAGGTTGCGCTCGGCCTGACGGACATCGGGGCGACGCGCCAGCAGGGCCGCGCCGTCGCCGACCGGGATCGGCTGCGAAAGCTGCGGCGGCCGGGCGCAGGCGCGCGCCGCTTCGCTGGCTTCGGCCGGGGTGCGGCCGGTCAGGGTGGCGAGACGGAACAGGGCGCCGTCGCGCTGCGCCCGCAGGGGCGGCAGAGACGCCCGGGTGGACTCCAGCGCGGCGCGGGCGCGGGCGGTGTCCAGTCCATTGCCCGAGCCGGCGTCCAGCAGTCGCTGGGTGAGGTCGGCGGTGTCCGACTGCAGGTCGACGGTGCGTTCGGCCACAGCGATCTGCGCATTGGCCGAACAGGCGTCGGCATAGGCCCGGGCCGTCTCGGCCGCGACCGAGACGCGGACGATGCCCAGCGCCGCCTCGGCGGCGGCGGCGTCGGCGCGGGCGGCGCGAATGGTCGACTCCACGCGGCCGAACAGGTCGACCTCGTAGGAGACGTCCAGCCCGGCGTTGTAGGTGTCGGCCTCGGGCGCCTCGGTCCCGGCCGGAAGGCCCGGCACGGTGGCCGCGGAAGGCCGGCCGGTGGTGACGCCGGCCGAGGTCGTGGTCGTCGGAAAACGGCCGACGCGCGCCTCGCCCAGCGCGGCGCGGACGCGGCGCAGGTTGGCGGCCGCCGCCTCCAGCTCGTTGTTCTCGGCCAGGGCCTGGCCGATCAGGCCGTCCAGCACCGGGTCGTCGTAGAGCCGCCACCAGTCGTCGCGCGCGGCCTCGGCCGTGACGGCAGGCGTGGCGGCCCCAACGAAGGCGCCCGATGCGGAGGGGGGAAGGGTCGCATCAGGCGCCTTCGGCCCGACCGCGCACGAGGCCAGCAACAGGCTGGCGCCGGCGGTTACGGTCAGGAACCGGAGAGGGGATCGGGTCGTCATCAGGCGTCTCCCAGCCGGGGCGTGGCGGGCTCGAGTTGGTCGTGGGGCGGCATGCCGCCGGTGGTCGGGATCTCCGCCTCCTTCTGCGGCGCCCCGGGCAGTTTCGACGCCACCCAGCGCATCACGACGTAGAAGACCGGCGTGAAGATCAGGCCGAAGAAGGTCACGCCGAGCATGCCGGAGAAGACCGCCGTGCCCAGCGACTGGCGCATTTCCGCGCCGGGGCCAGTGGCCAGCATCAGCGGCACGACGCCGAAGATGAAGGCGAACGAGGTCATCAGGATCGGACGCAGCCGGGTCCGCGCGGCGCGCACGGCGGCGTCCCAGCGGTTCAGCCCTTCGTCCTCGGCCTGTTTGGCGAACTCCACGATCAGGATGGCGTTCTTGGCGGCCAGCGCGATCAGCACCACCAGTCCGACCTGGACGAGGATGTTGTTGTCCAGCCCGCGGATGTTGATCCCGAGCATGGCCGCGAGGATGCACATCGGCACGATCAGCACGACCGCCAGGGGAAGCGTGAACGCCTCGTACTGTGCCGCCAGCACCAGGAAGACGAAGACCACGGCCATGATGAAGACCAGGGTCGCGCCGCCCGACGACTGCTTCTCCTGCAGCGCCAGACCGGTCCACTCGTAGGAGAAGCCCGGGGGCAGGGTGGCCTCGGCCAGCTGCTCCATCCGCTCGATGGCCTGACCCGACGACACGCCCGGCGCCGCCTGTCCCTGAAGCTCGGAAGCGGGGAACAGGTTGTAGCGCACGATCCGCGACGGGCCGGAGTCCTCGCGCAGGGTGGCCACCGACCCGATCGGCACCATGGCGCCCGAGGCCGAACGCGTCTTCAGGTTGGCGATGTCGGCCACGTCGTCGCGCGCCGACGGCTCCGCCTGCGCCGTCACCCGGAAGGTGCGGCCCAGGAAGTTGAAGTCGTTGACGTAGGACGAGCCCAGATAGACCCCCAGCGTGTTGAACACGTCGGCGGGCTGGACGCCCATCATCAGCGCCTTGTCGCGATCGACGTCGGCGGCGATGCGGGGCGAACCGGTGTTGTAGGTCGAGAAGACCTGCTGCACCTGATCCGGGGCCTGGGCGGCGGCGCCCATCATGGCGAAGGTCGCGCCCTCCAGCGGGCGGTAGCCCGCGCCGGAGGTGTCCTGCACCATCATCTGGAAGCCGTTGCCGTTACCCAGCCCTTGAACGGCGGGCGGGGCGATGACGAAGATGTTGGCGTCCTCGATGCCCATGGTGGCGCCGGTGATCGCGCCGGCCAGGGCGGCCGCGGCCTGCTCGGCCGACTTGCGTTCCTCGAAGGCGTCCAGCCGGACGAAGATGGTCGCCGCGTTGGAGCCGAACGAGAAGCTGGAGCCGTCCAGACCGGCGAAGGCCACCAGACCCTCGACGCCCTCGGTGCCCTTGATGACGTCCGAGGCGCGGTTCATCACCGCCTCGGTCCGCTCCAGCGAGGCGCCCGGGGGCAGCTGGATGACGCCGATCAGGAAACCCTGGTCCTGCTCCGGAATGAAGCCGGACGGCGTGTCCATCAGACGCCAGCCGGTCAGGCCCAGCAGGCCGACATAGATGATCAGCACGATGCCGACCGTCCGCACCAGACGCGCGGTCAGGCGGCCATACTTGTCCGACAGCCAGTCGAAGCCCTCGTTGAACCGACGTCCGGCCCAGCCGCCGTAATAGA
>DASRXE010000088.1:0-3860 GCA_035654315.1 Brevundimonas sp. | reverse complement strand
CGGGTGCACGCCGCCGACCATCTTCGTGCCGTAGTAGCGAAGGGCCTGCTCGGTGTGGAAGGTGCCGGTCTTGCCGGTCAGGCCCTGGACGATGACCTTGGTGTTCTTGTCGACGAGGATGGACATGGTTCAGCGGCCGGTTGGGTAGTTGATGGAAAGTTCGAGATTATTGTCTGGTTCACGCAGAGCGTGAATGCGGCTGCCGTCGGGTAGGTCCCAAACGGTTAGCTCAAGCTCTGGCGGCAACTGGTAGACGTCGGTGTCGTAGACGCCAGGGGAGCCGACGGGGGAGCCTTTCGTAACGAGCGCCGATACCTGGTCACGCCAATCTGTCGGGGCAGGCCCGATGAATACGACGCAGATACGCTCGCCCGGGTTCTCAGCAGTGGTCCGGTGTTGGTCAAGGCGCACGATGGCTTGACCGGCGCGGTAGACGTCGCGCCATTCGAGGTCCTCGGGCGTCTCGGCCTGACCGATCAGCCAGCCGCCCCGGGCAGCGGTTGTCTTAAGTCCCTCACGGGTAGCCGGCGAGTCGGCCAGACAAGCGTCGCTGAAGGCCGCTATCCGCGGGTCAACCTGAGTCTGCGCCGCCGACAGGCTGGCGGCCAAGGCAAGCGCGGTGATCATCACCCGACCGCCGCGACGATCTTCTGGGCGGCGTCGTCGAGGTCGTCGGCGGCCGTGATGGCCAGACCCGACTCGTTGAGAATGCGCTTGCCCTCGGCGACGTTGGTGCCTTCGAGGCGCACGACCAGCGGCACCTTCAGCCCGACTTCCTTGACCGCCGCGACCACGCCCTCGGCGATGACGTCGCAGCGCATGATGCCGCCGAAGATGTTGACCAGAATGCCCTGGACGGCCGGGTCGGCGGTGATGATCTTGAAGGCCGCCGCGACCTTCTCCTTGGACGCGCCGCCGCCGACGTCGCAGAAGTTGGCCGGTTCCTTGCCGTACAGTTTGATGATGTCCATCGTCGCCATGGCCAGGCCGGCGCCATTGACCATGCAGCCGATGTTGCCGTCGAGGGCGACATAGGCGAGGTCCCACTCCGAGGCCTCGATCTCCTTGGCGTCTTCCTCGGTCTCGTCGCGCAGCGCCTTCATGTCCTCGTGGCGGAACAGGGCGTTGCCGTCGAAGCTGACCTTGGCGTCCAGCACCCGCAGGCGCCCGTTTTCCATGACGATGAGGGGGTTCACCTCCAGCATCGACATGTCCTTCTCGACGAAGGCCCGATACAGGGTCGGGAACAGGGTCTCGCCGTCCTGCGCCGCCGCGCCGGTCAGGCCGTAGGCGGCGTTGATCTCGGCGACGTTAGCCGGGGTCACGCCGGCTTCCGGGTCGATGTCGATGGTGACGATCTTCTCGGGCGTGTCGTGGGCGACCGCCTCGATGTCCATGCCGCCCTCGGTCGAGACGACGAAAGACACGCGGCCGGTCGAGCGGTCGACCAGCAGCGAGCAGTACAGTTCGCGGGCGATGTCGGCGCCGTCCTCAATATAGAGGCGATTGACCTGTTTGCCGGCCGGGCCGGTCTGGGCGGTCACCAGGGTGTTGCCGAGCATCTCTTTCGCGTTCTTGACCACGTCCTCGATCGAGAAGGCGAGGCGCACGCCGCCCTTGGCGTCGGCCGGCAGTTCCTTGAACTTCCCCTTGCCGCGGCCGCCGGCGTGGATCTGAGACTTCACGACGTACAGGGGTCCGGGGAGCTGTTTCGCCGCCGCTTCGGCCTGGTCGGCCGAGGTGATGGCCACGCCGGCCGCGACCGGTGCGCCGAAGCCCTTCAGGACCTGCTTGGCCTGGTACTCGTGAATGTTCATGGATGCCGCCTTGGGGGAGAAGTCGGCGTGCTTATAGGACCCCGGCCTTCGCGGGTGCAACCGCCTGTCGGGGCCGAACAGCGAAACGCTCTCCGCCCGGGGCGGAGAGCGCTCGATATCGGGTCCGGCGGCCGGGGCCGCTTCGGGCCGGGCCTATTTGACCGGGCGGATGGCGGTCAGGCTGGTGCTGTCGGTCTCGTTGGTGACCTGGACGAAGGTCACGTCGCCGGCGCGGTAGGCGTCCTCGTCCGGCGCATAGGCGTACAGGCCGGCGCCGGCGTCGACCGGCAGCGACACGCCGCCGAGCACGCCGGTGATCCCGGTCGACAGTTCGGGCTGGGCCGGCTGGCTGGTCAGCATGCAGGCCTGGCGGCGGCCGTCCGGGGCGGCCTGTTCGCCGACCACCAGGTTGCGCGACACGCCTTCACCCGTGTGGGTCCAGACGGTCATGCCGTCCTGCTGGGCCGGCTCCGACCAGGCGCCCTGGGCCGAGACGGCGGCGGTCACGGCGGCGACGTCGCCCCGGGTGGCGACACACAGCGCCTTGAAATCGTCAGCCGGCGCCGAGGTTGTGGTCACGGCGGCGGCGAACAGAAGCGTGGCGATCATCAAAACGAACTCTCTTGGTGACAGGGGGAGGAGACCGGGCGCGCACGGCGCCCGGTGATCGAGCTCAATCTGACTCGAAAAGCAGCGTCAATAAGGCCGCTGGGCGGTCAGGAGACCCAGTCCTTCTTCAGGGTTCGCGACGCGCCGATCAGCAGCAGGGCGGCCAGAAGGTAGAAGCCCATCCCGGTGTAGATCGCCCAGCGCAGGCTTTCTTCGCCGAAGCGCGGGGCCAGCAGATCGCTCATCCAGCCGAAATAGTAGAACCCGACGGCGATCCCCAGCAGGTTGTTGATCAGCAGGAACAGGGCCGAGGCGGTCGACCGCATTCCCGCTGGAACCAGATGCTGCACGGCCGCCGTGATCGGTCCCAGCCATGCCAGGTTCAGTCCGGTCGGGATCAGGAAGATCAGGAAGGCGACGATCAACTGCTGGGCGTTGGTCCCGCCGCCGGGGAAGATGAGGCCGATCAGCCACGGCGAGTTCATCGCCAGGATGAAGCAGGGCGCCGAGATCAGGAAGGCGATCGCCGGGGTCAGGGGGTAGGCCCCCTTGCCGCGCTTCGACAGCTTGTCGGCGATGAAGCCGCCCATCCAGATGCCGAGCGTGCCGCCGACCATGGCGATGCCGGCGTAGTACCAGGCCGTCTGGCCGAGGGTCAGGCCGAAGCTGCGCATAAAGAACAGCGGCAGCCAGCCGGCGACGCCATAGCCGCAGATCGAGGATGAGGCGGCGCCCAGCGCCAGCAGCCAGAAGCTCTTCTTGGGGATCACCGCCGAGGCGGTGATGCGGGCGATCCACAGCGAGACGCCGATCACCGTCGCCAGCAGGCCCGCGAAACCCCAGGTCCGGGCGGGATCGGCCTCGCCCGTGACCAGATACAGCGCCGCGCCGACCGACAGCGCCCCGGCGCCCACCAGCAGCATGACCATGGAGGCGATGGCGCCGACCCGCTTCGAGGCCGGCGCGACGGGAGACGCCGCCACGGGAGCAGCTTCAGGCGCGACCCGGGCCGCCGCCTCGGCCGCGGCCGCCGCGTCGGTCCCGCCCCGCTTCGGGTCCCGGACCGTCAGTCGCAGCAGCGGCGCCAGCAACAAACCCAGCAGGCCGACCACGACGAAGGCGACGCGCCAGTCGTAGGCGACCGCCAGCAGTCCGCCGACAAGCGTCCCCGCGGCCGTGCCGATGGGAATGCCGAAGGCGAACACCGCCAGCGCCCGGGCCCGCTGCGACGGCGGAAAATAGTCGGCGATCAGCGAATAGGCCGGGGCCACCCCGCCGGCCTCGCCGACGCCCACGCCCATGCGGAACAGGGACAGCTGGGTGAAGGAGGTGGCCACCCCGCACAGGGCGGTGAAGCCGCTCCATATCGCCAGCGCCCCGGTCATGATCCACACCCGGCTGAAGCGGTCGGCGAGCCAGGCCAGCGGAATGGCG
>DASRXE010000087.1:0-8846 GCA_035654315.1 Brevundimonas sp. | reverse complement strand
TGTCCAAGCGTCAGATCGAGACGCTGGAGGCCATGCTGGGCCATCCGATGGAGAGCCGGCTGTCCTATCTGGAACGCGTCCGGGCGATCCAGATGGCCGCCGTCAACGGTTCATCCGAGGCCCAGCTGGTGCTGGCCGTGATGTACGCCGAAGGCATCGGCCTGCCGGCCGACTACGCGCGCGCCTTCAAATGGTTTGACGAGGCCGCGCGCCAGGGCAGCCCCGAGGCCAAATTCGCCATGTCGAGCTATTTCGCCCTGGGCGTCTCGGGGGTGGCCGACCAGGACAAGGCCCAGGCCGTGTCCCTGCGCATCGACTCGGCCCTGTCCGGCTTCGGCCCCTCGGCCGCCCGCCTGCAGGCCGTGCTGGCCCAGGTCTCCCGTTCTCAGCAGCGCCGTTAAGGAGGGCGTGGACCCATGTTGACCCGTTTTCCCTTCGGTCGGATCCGCGGCACGGTCGCCGGCATCGCCGTCATCGCCGCGGCCGTCGCCGGAGTCGCCCTGCTTCAGGGGCCCGGGGCGCATGCCCAGGTCGCGGCCAAGGTCGAGAGCCAGACCCGGCCCAATTTCGGCCTGCTGCTGGACCCGCCGACCCGCAGCCATCGCAGCCGCGGCTCGCATCACCGGCGATATGACTACCGCCGGCATCGCCCCGACTGGCGACCCGACCGCCATCCGGGCGGCTACCGGCCCGGCGGCGAGGAGATCGTGCTGGTCGACTGCGGCGGCAATCCGGGGACGGGGGCCGTGGAGGACGCCGTTCGCCGCGTCCGCCCGGGCGGCACCCTGGTCATCCGCGCGCGCGCCGGAGCGTGCGTCGGCTGGCTGAACATCGACAAGCCCCTCACCATCATCGGCGAGGGCGGCTTCGATCCGCGCAACTGGGCGCGCAGTCCCAATCCGACCCTGCAGGCGCCCGACGGCCTGCCCTGCATCACCGTCGCCCAGGGCGTCCGGGTGGAGATCCGCGACATGGTCTTCGCCTCGCCCCGCGCCGGCGACGCCGCCTGTATCGTCGGCTACGGCGCCGAAATCATCATGAACCGCGTCGGTTTCCGCCACGCCGGCGACGAGGCTGTGATCTACGCCGACGGCGGCCTGCTGGACCTGCGCGACACCATCATCGAGGCCGAGACCATCGCGCCCGCCATCGTCTCCGACGGGGCGGTGCTGAATGCGTGGGAGGTGGTCGTCGCCGGCGCCCAGTCGGGCCTGGAGCTGATCCCCGGGGCCGGGCAGACGTCGCGCATCGCCTCGACCACCCTGAAGGGGACCAATGCGCCCAACGCCTTCGGACCGCGCTCAATCGGCATCATCGTCCGCTCCGGCCGCGATTACGGGCGGGTCGAGATCGAGAACACCGCCATCGTCGGTTACGTCGAAGGCGTGGCCATCGAGGGGGCCTCGGTCGATATCAAGAACAGCCGGGTCGGCCGTTCGGACAAGGGCGTGGTGCTCTACAACGGCGAACTGCGGCTGGAGGACAGCCGCATCCGCGCCGCCACGGTGGGCGTCGCCGCCGCCTCGGGCAGCGCGGTGGTGGTCAACAACGTCTTCTCAGGGGTGCGCGAGGTGATCTACGCCGAGGACCGCGCCAATGTGCAGGCGCGCGGCAACCGGGTCTATTCGCGCCAGATCTGCCGGCCCGAATTCCGCGACCGTTACCGCGGCCGGTACGAGCCCTACTGGCGCCCGGGCCAGGGCTGGGAGTGCGCCCACAGCTCGTATCCGCGCAACTGGTGGGACGCCGAGGACGGCCTGCTGGGGATAGAGTACCACGACGACGGCTATGTGCTGGACGGCTACGATCGCTACCGGGATGGCTGGGGCTGGTACGACCGCGACGGCCGCTACATCTCCAATGACCGCTGGCGCGGCGAGGACCGCTGGAGCCGGGGCGGGGGCTGGGGGCGGTAGGCGTCAGCGGAAGCTGGACAGGCAGCGGCGCGCGAGGTTGACGGCGCGCGTGGCGCGGCCGGTGGGAAAGCCGAAGCCCTGCTGCGCGCCCTTCACGGCCACGCCGACCTGCTCGGAGGCCGCCATACGGCTGACGTCCGCGGCGTCGGCGTCGAGGCGGAACTCGACATAGACATTGCTGGCGTCAATGTATTCGAAGCCGATGTGTCCGGATATGTCGTGGACTTCGGTCTGGTTCACCACATACTGGAAGTCTGTGGGGTCGAGGCGGCCCCAGTCGACCGCGTCGGGGTCGGGTACGGATTCGGGCTTGGGAAACCGGAAAGAGACGCTCACCTCGTCCTCGCCCGGCTCGAAGCGATAGACCGCCTGGCCGGGATTGGCGCCCGGGGTCAGATCCTTGAACAGGATGCAGGCCTGCCCGTACCAGACGTCGTCGCTGTCCAGCTTCTTGACCTGCCAGCCGTCGGCGTCGCCGTAGTGGGTCAGGCCGGGTATGCCATCGAACCGGGTCTGGGCCGCCGCCGGCGCGGCGCCGGCCATCGCCGCCACAAGGGTTCCGAGGACCGCGGTCTTCCAAATGTGGTTCATGTGGGGCTCCCTTCCCGTCTGACGGTCCATTGGTAGATGGCTCTCGCGCGTTGGAAAACTGACGATTTCTGGCGGGAGTGGTAGGCGCGGAGGGACTCGAACCCCCAACCAGACCGTTATGAGCGGTCGGCTCTAACCATTGAGCTACGCGCCCTCCGTGGCGGTCCGCGAGGCCTAGCAGGCGGTGCGGCGGCTTGCCAAGCACCATGCTTGCGACGCTGGCCTGTCGCGGATTTCACACCGATGAATGGAACCTGCCAGCCGGGGCCGGGCGTTCATTCAGGCGCGAACGGCCAAGGTGCCGCCACGGTCCGCGTCCAAGTTTGACGGGCCGCCCCGCATCAGGAGATGACTGCATGAACCGCCCCGCCGCCCCGAACGCCCGCGCCGCCGCCCTGCCGGCCCTGTCCAACCGCATCCTGCTGATGAGCGGCGGGGTGCTGGCCGCGGCGGCCATCGCCTTCTCCGCGCCGTCCGCCTTCGCCCAGTCTCAGCCCGTTGGGGGCGCGCCCCTGACCATTCAGGCGGTCACCGAGCGCCCGGCCCTGAACCTGTCCGCCTATGGCGAGGTCAAGACCGCGCCGGACATGGCCACGATCAGCTTTGGCGTGGTCACCGAGGCCGCCACGGCCGCCGAGGCCATGAGCCAGAACGCCGCGCGGATGAACCAGGTCATGGCCGCCCTGCGCCGCGCCGGCATCGCGGCGCGCGACGTGCAGACGTCGGGCCTCAACCTGTCGGCCCAGTACGACTACGTCCAGAACGAGTCGCCCCGCCTGCGCGGCTATCAGGCCAACAACCGGGTGACGGTGATCATCAACGATCTGGACGCCGTCGGGACGACCGCGGACGCGGTGGTCGCCGCCGGGGTCAATCAGATCGACGGCATCAGCTTCGGCCTCAAGGACCCGACCTCGGCCGAAAACCAGGCCCGCCAGCTGGCGGTGCGCAACCTCCAGGCCAAGGCGGCCCTGTATGCCCAGGCCCTGGGCGTCGACCTGGGCGGCATCCGTTCGCTGACCGAGGGCGGCGGCTATGCGCCCCAGCCGCCCCGCCCGATGTACGCCCGGGCGGAGATGGCGATGGATGCGAACTCCACGCCGGTGGCCGCGGGAGAGCTGACGGTGCGGATCGACATCACCGGGGTCTATGACTTGAACCGGTAGCCGCATGAAGAAAGGCCCGCCGGCGACGGCGGGCCTTTTTCATATCGTATGAAGCAAGATCAAGCCGCGCGCTTGATCTCGTTCCTGTCGTCCAGCAGCACCACGGTGGGCGACCATTGGCGGGCCTCCTCTTGCGGAAGCTGGCCGTAGGTGACGACGATGACCTTGTCGTTCTTCTGCACCAGGCGGGCGGCGGCGCCGTTGACGCCGATGACGCGCGAGCCGCGCGGCGCCTCGATGGCGTAGGTGGTGAAGCGCTGGCCGTTGGTGATGTTCAGCACATCGACCTGCTCGTGCGGAAAGATGCCCGCGGCGTCCAGCAGGTCGGCGTCGATGGCGATCGAACCCTCGTAGTCGAGATCGGCCTGGGTCACCGTGGCGCGGTGCAGCTTGGCCTTCATCAGGGTGACCAGCATGGGGAGTGCGGTCCGGATGACGCGGGGCGATCGGCCCCCGCTCGCAGGTCGCTCATATAGGGTCACAGGCGGCCGCCATCAATCGTCTTTGTTGCGCCGCAACATTCACGCGGTGGCGCATTCGCCTGTTACGTGACGTTCATTTGACGGCAAACCCTGCCGCCCTATGGTCTGGAGTGGCCACCGCCCGGCCCCGCGTTCCGGACCTGACCTCTCCCATGAAGCAGTTCTTCCTGACGATGCTCGGCGTCTTCGCCGGCCTGGTCCTGTTTTTCGTCCTCGTGCCGGTGGTGCTGATCACCATCGCCATCAGCTCTGCGAGCTCGAAGGAGCCGACGCCGTCCAACACAGTGCTGGAACTGGATCTGCGCGAAGGCGTGACCGATCAGGCGCCCACCAATCCGTTCGCCATGTTCGGCGGCGACGGCCTGTCGACCATGCAGATCGTCGACACCCTGGCCCAGGCCGAGGACGACCGCCGGGTCAAGGCGCTGCTGATTCGCCTGCCGGAAGGCGGGATCACCCCGGCCGCCGCCGATGAAATCCGTCAGGCCGTTCGCCGCTTCCGCCGTTCGGGCAAGGTGGTTCTCGCCCACGCGCAGGGCTTCCAGCCGGTTGGGACGGCCGTCTCCAGCTATATGATCGGCGCGTCGGCCTCCGAACTGTGGATGCAGAACACGTCCAGCTTCCAGCTGACGGGCTTCTCGGCCGACTCGATTTTCCTCGGCCGGGCGTTCGAAAAATATGGCGTCAACGCGCAATTCGAACAGCGCTACGAGTACAAGAACGCCGTTAACGAATTCACCGAAAGCGATTTCACCCCCGCCCACCGCGAGGCGATGACGGCGTGGATGACCTCCATCTACACATCGGCGCTGGCCAATGCGGCGCAGGACCGCAAGGTCACCCCGCAGGCCCTTCGTTCGACGATCGAGGCCGGCCCCTACTCGGCAGCGGAGGCGCTCCAGCGCCGCCTGATCGACAAGATCGGCCAGGTGGAAGAGGCCGAAGCCGAGGCCATGCGCCGCGCCGGAAAGGGCTCGGAGATCATGGAATTCGGCGACTACGCCTCGTCGAAGGGCTCTCGCGACGGCTCGGGCCGCAACGCCATCGCCATCGTCGGGGGCGAGGGCGCCATCCTGACCGGCACGGGCGGAAGCGCCGATCCGTTCGGCGGGGGGTCCTCGATCATGTCCGACGACCTCGCGGAGGCGATCTACGACGCCATCGAGGACGATGCGGTGAAGGCCATCGTCTTCCGCGTATCGTCGCCCGGCGGCTCGCCTGACGCCTCGGAGCAGATCCTGGCGGCGGTGCGCGCGGCCAAGACGGCCGGCAAGCCCGTGGTGGTGTCGATGGGCGACTACGCCGCGTCCGGTGGTTACTGGATCAGTTCGGAAGCCAACTGGATCGTGGCCCAGCCCTCGACCCTGACCGGATCGATCGGGGTGTACGGCGGCAAGCTGGTGCTGGCCGACGCGCTCGGCCGCTTTGGCGTCGACATGCGCAATCTGAGTATTGGCGGCGGCTATGCCGACGCCTTCTCGCCCTCGGAGCCGTTCGGGGACGACCGCGCCGCCTTCGCGGCCCAGATCGACCGCACCTATGAGGAGTTCATCGCCCGCGTCTCCCGAGGCCGGAACCTGCCGCCGGCCCGGGTGCGCGAGATCGCCCGCGGCCGCGTCTGGACCGGGGCCCAGGCCCGGTCGCTCGGCCTGGTCGATCAGCTCGGCGGGATCGAGGAGGCCATCGCCAAGGCCCGCCAGCTGGCGAAAATCCCCACCGACGAGTCGGTGCGCTTCAAGCGCTACCCGGAGTCGCAGTCTCCGTTCGCCGCATTGTCCGAGATGTTCGGGGTCTCGGGTGAGGCGGCGCGGGTGCTGGTCGGCATCGGCGGGGTCATGAACGATCCGCACGCCGAGGCCGCCGTCCGCCAGCTGCAGGCCGAGCGGGCGCGGGCGTCGGGGGCCACGGTGCTGGCCGACCAGCCCTACTGACCGCGACCATTGGACACTCGCCTGTGAAGGCGCCGGTCATTGACCGTTCACGCCGATGGACCGACATTCGAAGTTGGGCGTTGTTCGCAGCGTCACAGAGGTGAATTGATGACCCAGTCCGACCGCCTGATCTTCGGCCCCGGCCAGGCCGGCCGCCGACCCGCCAACGGGGTGGTCGCCTCGGTCATGTGGCTCGGCGGTCTGGTCGCCACCCTCGCGGCCATGGCCGTGGGCGCCGTGCTGGCCGTGTTCGCCGCCGCCGCCGTGGCCGTGATCGCCGTCTTCGCCGCTGTGCTGGTCTTCTTCGCCGGACTGGCCGTGCGCGCCCGTCGCCGCGTCACCCTCCGCGCCCGCCGCGCCGACGACGTGATCGAGGCCCGCAAGGTTGACGGCGCCTGGGTGGCCTATGGCTGGGAGCGTCCGGGCCGCTAGGATGCTCGTCGTCCGGGATGCGCCGTCGCCCAATTTCGACAAGCGGCGGGCCCCGCCCGATATGCTGGTGCTGCACTACACCGGCATGCGCACCACCGATGAGGCCATCGCCCGCCTGAGAGACGCCGAGGCGAAGGTGTCCGCCCACTATGTCGTCGACGAGGACGGCGCAATCCTGCGACTGGTGGCCGAGGAACACCGCGCCTGGCATGCCGGCCGGGGCGCCTGGCAGGGCGAGACCGACTGCAACGCCGCCTCGATCGGGATCGAGATCGTCAACCCGGGCCACGAGTTCGGCTATCGCGACTTTCCGGCCGTCCAGATCGACGCGGTGATCAGCCTGGTCAGCGACATCCGCACCCGCTGGACCATTCCCGACTGCCGCATCATCGGCCATTCGGACCTCGCGCCCGAACGCAAGCAGGACCCCGGCGAACGCTTTCCATGGAAACGGCTGGCCTCACTGGGGCACGGCCTGTGGTTCGAGCCGGCGCCTGAGCGGATCGACGCCCTCGGCGCGCCGCTTGATGTCGGCGACGAGGGGCTGGGCGTCATCGTCCTTCGCGCCGGCCTGCACCGGCTCGGCTACGGACTTCAGCCGGGCGGCGACTATGATGAGGCGACAAAGCTGACGGTGGAGGCCTTCCAGCGCCACTGGCGGCCAAGGCGGGTCGACGGGATCGCCGACGGCGAAACCCGGGCGACCCTGATGGGCGTGCTCCAACTGGCGACGGCCGAGAGCGCGACCGGCGTGCTGAACTAGGGACTCACGGTTCGAGGGGAAACGTTGACCTCGCCCGCCGAAACCCCCATCTCTCCGCCGTCAGACGGCCGGACGGTCGCGGCGGGGCTTGCTCCGTCGAGGAAAGTCCGGGCTCCACGGTGAAATGGCGGCGGATAACCTCCGCCCGGGGCGACCCGAGGGATAGCGCCACAGAAAGCAAACCGCCTGCCCTTCGGGGCGGGGAAGGGTGAAAGGGTGGGGTAAGAGCCCACCGCGTGCCTGGCAACAGGGACGGCATGGCAAGCCCCGCCTGGAGCAAGACCGAATAGGGACGTCGCGCGGTTTCGGCCGCAGGGTTCACCGCCCGAGGCGTCCGGGTAGGTCGCGAGAACCGGTCAGCAATGGCCGGTCCAGAGGAATGATCGTCGCCGCCCTTCGGGGCGGAACAGAACCCGGCTTACAGGCCGTCTGACCTTCTCTTTTTTAGAGCTCCGCGCGCGAAGCGGCGACCCGCCGGTGGGAGGCGTCGGCCACGACGGCGTCATTGGCGCCCTCGTTAACCTTTCCGCGCCATACGCATCCACAGCCTGTTTATACTTCCGATGTTCTTGGTATGTTCTGCTTTCTACAGCGTTCATGACCGAGGCGGAGGTTAATTCTCGTCAACTAATCCCATTGAGACCCATTTCATCCCATGCTATCCCATAGGTCTGAGTTGGGGTTGGCGGGTGCGGGGATGCGCCCAAGGGATCAGAGGGGCGGATCGAAGGGTCCGAGTTTGGCCAGCACGTGTTTCTCTCGACCTACGAGAAACAATTGGACGGCAAACGCCGCCTGCTCATCCCGCAGGAGTTCCGCACGGCCGACAACGGCGCCGAGCACGGCGTGTTCTGCTTCTTCTCGATCGAGTCCGACTGCCTCGAGGCTGGCGGCGACAAGCTGATGGCCGAGTACGTCTCGATGATCGAGGAGTTGCCGTTCGGCGACGATGTGCGCACCGCGCTGGAGGAAACCTTCTACGCCGGCCAGCGGCCGTTGGCCTACGACGGCGGCGGCCGGATCACCCTGCCGGAACATCTGTGCCAGGACGCTGGGCTGGGCGAGGACGTGGTCATCGTCGGCCTCGGCTCCCGCTTCCAGATCTGGGATCGCGCCCGCTGGAACGCCCGCCGCGACGAACGCCGGGCGTTGGCGCGTCAGGCGGTGCGCGAACGCGGCGAGGCTGGGCGCAAGGCGCTGCTGGCCGGCCGCCGTCCGGGCGGGGAGGGCGTATGAGCCCGCACGCCCCCGTCCTGCTGGCCGAGGTGCTGGACGCACTGGAGCCCCGCGCAGGGGACGTGATCATCGACGCCACCTTCGGGGCCGGCGGCTACACCCGCGCAATTCTGGCGACCGGCGCGACGGTCGTAGCCCTCGACCGCGATCCGACGATCCAGTCCCACGCCGACGCCGTGGCCAACGACTTCCCGGGCAACTTCCGGCTGATCCGCACGCCCTTCTCCGGCCTCGCCGAGGCTTTCGCCGACAGCGGCGAGGCGAAGCTTGACGGGGTGGTGTTCGACATCGGCGTGTCGTCGATGCAGCTGGACCAGGCCGAGCGCGGC
>DASRXE010000086.1:0-10500 GCA_035654315.1 Brevundimonas sp. | reverse complement strand
GCCACCGAGCACGGCGCCGCCGTCGTCTGCGTGACCCACGACCCGCGCCTCGAGGCCTGGGCCGACCGGGTCATCCACATCGAGGACGGCCGCATCCTCGACGACCAGCGCCGCACCCCCGATCCCAACGCCACCCTCGGCTCGCACTAGCCCGTTCCTCAAGGACTTCCGAAAAATGCCCCGCTTCCTCAAGAACAAGTGGCTCTGGATCGGCCTGGTGCTGATCATCCTCGTCGTCGTCGGCTTCAGCCTCATGCAGCAGGGCGCCGCCGCGAAGAAGGTCGAGCAGGAGAAGGCCGCCGCCGAGAAGATCGACAGCCCCTACGCCGCCATCGCCAACGGCAAGGCCGACGTCGAGGGCGGCATCATCCAGGTCGCCGCCCGCCGCGGCGGCGTGGTCAAGGCCGTCTATGTGCAGGAAGGCGAGCGCGTCGTCGCCGGCCAGATCCTCGCCCGCCAGGAAGACGACGAGCCGCGTCTCGCCCTCGCCCGCGCCCAGGCCGAGGTCGCCCAGGCCCAGAGCCAGCTCAGCATGATCGAGGTCGACATCAACACCGCCCGCCGCGAGTACGAGCGTCTCGAGAAGCTGGTCGACACCAATTTCGTCGCCGCCCAACGCATCGACGAGGCCCGCGACGCCATCGCCACGGCCGAGGCCCGCCTCGCCTCCCAGCGCGCCGCCGTGCAGACCTCCCGCGCCCGTCTCAACGAGGCCGCCTACAACCTCGAGCTGACGGTGATCCGCGCCCCGATGGACGGGCGCATCGTGCGCCGCTACGCCAACCCGGGCGCCGGCGCCTCGACTCTGAACGTGTCCAACATGTTCGACCTCGAGCCCGACACCCAGCGCATCGTCCGCGCCGAGATCGTCGAGGCCGACATCCCCAACGTCCGCGACGGCCAGGAGGTGGAGATCGTCTCCGAGGTCGACCAGTCCAAGGTCTACGTCGGCAAGGTCCTGCGCCGCGCGCCCCTGTTCGGCGCCCGCAGGCTGGCCTCCGAGGACCCGTCGCAGCGCACCGACGAGCGCGTCGTGGAGGTGGTCGTCTCCGCCGACAGCGCCCCTCTGCTGATCGGCCAGCGGGTCCTGGTCAAGTTCATGAAGCCGGGCGAACGCGCCGGCGCCCCGCGCGCCGCCGCCGGCGGGGTGCCCGCCGACCAGTCGATGCAGGCCCCGGCCGCGACCTGACCCTCAGCGGCCGGTGAAGTCCGCCGGCCGCTTCTCCAGCACCGCGGCCACGCCCTCGGCGTGGTCGTCGGTCAGATGCGCCAGCGCCTGCATGGCGGCGGTCATCTCCAGCATCTGGTCGAAATTCATGTCGCGGCCCTGGCGCAGCAGGGTCTTGGCCATGCGCAACGCCTGCGGCCCGTGCGCGGCGACCTTGCCCGCGACCTTCAGCGCCTCGTCGATCAGGGCCTCCGGCGCGACCACGTGGTTGACCAGCCCCCAGCGCTCGGCCGTGGCCGCGTCGATGGTCTCGCCGGTGAACAGCATCTCGGCGGCCCGGGCATAGCCGACGTTCCTCGGCAACAGCCACGCCCCGCCATCGCCCGGCAGTATGCCCAGCTTCAGGAACGGCACGCCGAACGAGGCCTCCGTCGAGGCCAGCCGGATATCCGCCAGCCCGGCGATGTCGCAGCCCAGCCCCATGGCCGGCCCATTGACCGCCGCCACCAGCGGAACCTCCAGCCCGTACAGCGAGCGCACGATCCGGTGCACCACCCGCCGATAGCGCTCGCGGATCTCGGCCCCCGTGCCCGCGAACAGATCGCGCCGGTCGCGCATCGCCTTCAGATCGCCGCCGGCCGAGAAGGCCCGCCCCGCGCCGGTGATCACCACGCAGCGCACCGCCGCATCTGCGTTCACCGCCGCGCAGGCCGCCGCGAAGGCCTCGCCGTCCTCGAGGTCGGGCAGGGCGTTGAGCCGCTCGGGCCTCGACAGCGTCCACAGTTCGATGGCGCCGCGCCGTTCGGTCTGGATCAGGGTCATGCGCCAGCAGTGCCGCAATCCGCCGCCGCCGACAATTCCCCACGGCCCGCCGACCGGCTACTGATCCCCGATGTCCGCCGTCCCGCCGCCCGGTCCGCCCCGTTCGATCGCCACGCCGTGCGTCAAGGTCTGCATCGTCGACGGCGCCTCGGGTCTGTGCCTCGGCTGCTGGCGCACCCTGTCCGAAATCGGCGCCTGGAGCGGCCTGTCGGATGCGGAACGCGCGCGGATCATGGCGGAACTGCCGGGGAGAGAGGCGACAGGCAACAGGCGGCAGGCAACAGAGGACCCGGCGTAGCCTGGCAGCGCTCCACCGCCCCCTCCCTGTTCCCTGTTCCCTGTCGCCTGTCGCCTGTCGCCTCCTTAACCCCCCGCCAACCATCCCTCTTCACGGCATCCCAACCGCGCCGTGAGAGTTTCCGGACCATGCGGTTCGATCTCTCTTCCGCGGCCGTCATGGCCCTCGCCGTCGCCTCGGCCCTGACCACCGCCTGGTGGATGGATCAGGCCGGCCTGCGCGGCGAAGCCCAGGCCGCCCCCGCGCCCGCCGTCTCCACCCCGGCCACCGGCGCCCCCGCCCAGGTGCTCAAGGCCGGCGACGGCCACTACTGGGCCGACGCCCAGATTGACGGCCGCGCCGTCCGCGTCATGGTCGACACCGGCGCCAGCGTCGTGGCCCTGACCCGTGATGACGCCGCCCGCCTCGGCCTCAGACTCACCGCCGCCGACTTCTCCGGCACGGTGATCACCGCCTCCGGCCCGGTTCGCGCCGCGCCGGTCGAGCTCCAGGCCGTCGCCGTCGCCGGCGCCCGCGTCGACCGCGTCGAGGCCCTGGTCGTCGAGCAGGGCCTGCCGCACTCCCTCCTCGGCATGAGCTACCTCGGCCGCCTGTCCTCGTTCAGCGCCACGCCGGCGGGTCTGACGCTCCGGCCCTAAAGCTGGGTCGGGGGGCGAGGGGCGCGGGCAAATGACATCCGGGCACGCCTCCAACGTTCGCCGTCCTTCTCCCCTCGACCCTCGACCCTCGACCCCCGACCCCGCCTTCAGAGCGCCTTCACCACCACCACCACCGCCGTCGCCAGCAGATACAGCGCGAAGGCCTTCCTCAGCACGCGCCGGTCCAGCGAATGCGCCAGCTTCGCCCCCCACGGCGCCACGGCCGTGGTCAGCACCGCCATCACCAACGCCCCCGGGACGTTGACATAGCCCAGCGACAGCGGCGGCCGTCCGGCCGCGTCCCAGCCGAACGCCACGAACCCCAGCGTCGCCGCCGCCCCGATGGCCACGCCGAAGCCCGAGGCCGTCGCCACCGCCTGATGGATCGGCCGTCCGCACAGGGTCATCAGCATGCCGCCGAAACTGCCGCCGCCGATCCCCATCATCGCCGACAGCCCGCCGATCGCGGTCCCGAAGCCGCGCCGCCCCCAGCCCGTCGGCAGGTCCGGCCGTAGCACCATCCGCTCGGGCATCAGCCCCAGCTGCGCCGCCACCCCCGTCAGGCACACGGCATAGACGACGGCCAGCCCCTCCATCGAGGTCAGGCCCGCCACGGCCGCCCCGACCAGCCCCCCGAACGCCACCCACGGCGTCCAGGTCCTCAGCACCACCTCGTCCACGGCCCCGTGGGTCCGATGCGCCTTCAGCGATCGCCACGAGGTCGCGACGATGGTCAGCAGCGAGGTCCCGATCGCCACGTGCAGATTGCTCTCGCCCCCGACGCCCAGCACCTCGAAGGCGTAGAACACCGCCGGCACGATCACCGTGCCCCCGCCCACGCCGAACAGGCCGGCGATCAGCCCCCCGACCAGCCCGGCGGCGATCAGGGCGGCGAGCAGGAGCAGAAGCTCGGACAGGGGCAGGGCGGTCATGGCAGCAGCCTTAGCCATTCTACGCCAGGGAGGGGAGGGCTCGCGCTCTGGTTGGGCAGGCTGCGGGATCGGACGGCGCGCGCCATCATCGCCCGGCGTATTGATCGGGTCGCCAGTGGCAACCTGGGCGACGTAAAGGCGGTTGGGGACGGCGTCAGTGAGCTGCGCGTTGATCACGGCCCCGGCTACCGCGTCTATTTCGTGCGGCGCGGCCAATCCGTCATCGTGCTACTATGTGGCGGCGACAAGAGTTCCCAAGCGAAGGACATCCTTCGCGCCAAGGCTCTGGCGCAGGAGATTTGACGTGGACACCCGGCCCTTCGACCCGGCGGATTATTTGGACAGCGAGGAGGCGATCGCCGCCTACTTGGCTGACGCACGAGCGGACGGCGCCGCCTCCCTGTCCCGTGCTGTGGAGGTCGTTGCCCGCGCGAGGGCGCGCATGACAAAGGCGGGAATCGGTGTACGTTCCCGGTCTGTTCCACGGGAGGCCGCCATGGCCAAGAACACTGGAAACGACTTCCGCCGCGGCGCGGTTACCGGCCGCACACAATTCCAGCACGAGAATGGTGACTGGCAAAAACGAAACGAAGGCAACGGCCAGTTCATGGAGCGCAAGTCCAGCGAAGGCCCGTTCAAGGGCGTCGCCAGGGAGCCGGACGGCCGCGACGGCAAGGACTAGTATCCATCGCGACACCCGGTCCCGTGCCGGCTAAGCTCCAACGCAGGAGCTTCCGCCGCATGACTGACCCGTCCGACACCACATCCGCCCCCGGCTCCCGCGGGCGGCTGATCGGCCCCGGCCTTGTCGCCGCCGCCACCGGCGTCGGGGCGGGCGATCTCGTCGCCACCCTGATCGCCGGCTCGATGTTCGGTTACGCCCTGCTCTGGGCGGCGGTTCTGGGGACGCTGCTGAAGATCTCGCTGGCCGAGGCGGTCGGTCGCTGGGCGCTGGCCTCGGGGCGGACCATTTTCGACGGCTGGTCCAGCCTCGGGCCGGGCTGGTTCGGCGGCCGGCTCAACTGGGCCAGCCTGTATTTCGGCGTCTATGTGGTGCTCTGGGGCTTCGTCTACGGCGCCACCGCCATGACCGCCTCCGCCCTGCCGATCGCGGCGTTGCTGGACGGCACGCCGCTGGCGCTCGACCTCAAGTCCTGGGCGATGATCTTCGGCGTCGCCGGCCTGGTGCTGGTCTGGTTCAACCGCTACCCCGTGTTCGAGAAGCTGATGACGGCGCTGGTGGCGGTGATGTTCGTCACCGTCGTATCTCTGGCGGTGATCGCCGCCCCCGACCTGCCGGCGCTCGCGCGCGGCCTTGTGCCCACCCTGCCGCCGGGTGCGGCCTACTACACCCTCGGCCTGATCGGCGGGGTGGGCGGCACCATCACCCTGGCCGCCTACGGCTACTGGATCGGCCAGAAGGGCTGGCGCGGTCCGGCCTGGATGCGGGTCATGCGGCTCGACAACCGCGTCGGCTACGCCGTCACCGGACTCTTTGTGGTCGCCATGCTGATCGTGGGGGCCGAGCTGCTGTACGCCTCGAACATCGCCCTGACCGGCGGCGACCGCGGCCTGCTCGATCTCGACGGCGTGCTGCGCGAGCGGTTCGGCGACGTCGTCGGCATCCTGTTCCTCGTCGGCTTCTTCGCCGCCAGCTTCTCGTCCCTGATCGGCGTCTGGCAGGGGGTCAGTCTGATGTTCGCAGATTTCTGGGCGCATCTGCGCGGCCGGGGCGGCGACCCCGCCGCGACCGGCGGGACCAGCCCGGCGTACCGCGGCTACATCCTGTGGCTGACCTTCCCGCCGATGGCCCTGCTGTTCATGGACCGGCCTTTCGCCCTGATCATCGCCTATGGCGCGCTTGGGGCCCTGTTCATGCCCTTTCTGGCCCTGACCCTGATCTGGCTGCTCAACTCGGAACGCACCCCGGCCGAATGGCGCAGCGGCTGGCTGTCGAACGCCATGCTCGGCGCCGGCGGCCTGCTGTTCTGCGTCCTCGCCGGACGCGAACTGGCCGGCCTGTTCGGCTAGATCGCCGCCCCTCTGGCGGAAGGACTGTTCCGGCCCCGCTTGGCGCGCTAGAGCGAAATCGGTTGAGTTGGACGCAGTCCAACTCGGCTCAGATTTCGCTCCAGCATTGATTCTGGACCATTTTTTAGATTCAGGTCGATTCGACCCGAAGCAAAAATGGTCTAGGGTCAACCAGAGGGGGAGTGCGTGATGATCCTTGAGTGGTTGCTGGCTTCGGCCATGGCGTCGGCGAGTGTATCCGGCGCGCCGGTCGATCCGCCGTCCGGGGTCACGCGTCCCGTCCAGGCCGCCCCGGTCAAACCGATCGAAGAGCTCTGGTCCCAGCTTGGATCGGCGATCGACGCCGGGGACAACGCCGCCGCCCTGGCCGCGACCAAACTCATCGCCGGCCATCCGGACCTCTCGCGGGAACCCGTCGAACGGCGGGACGCGGTCGTCAGCCTGCTCGGCCTGCTGTACGCGGCGGAGGGCGAGCACGCCCTGGCCCTGCCCCATCTCATCGAGTCCTCCGAACGTCCGGGGGCCCCGGCCGACCTCTGGTTCGCCCGCATCACCGCCCACGCCGCCACCGACGATCTGACCGCGGCGGCGCGGGCGACGAGCCGTTTGCTGGACCGCGAGCCGGAGACCGCCGAGGAGCTGTCGGGTCCGTTCATCCTTCAGCTCGAGTCCAGCCCGGACGTCGAGCCGGAAGCCGCCTATGCGCTCCGGACCGCGCTCCACGAAGCAGGTTGGCGGGACCGGAACGATTCCGGTGTCTGGATTCGGCTGATTGACGACCTGCTCGAGCGCGACCGCCTCGCGGACGCCGCGCCGCTGGTCGAACGGGTGACCAGTTCGGGAGGGCTGCTCCAGCTCCACGCCATGCGCCGCTATGACGCCGTGCGGGCGGCGGCCGCCGTGCCGGAATTGGATATCGCCGCCGTCCTCGAGGCCGAACTGGAAGACCAGCGGATCAAGGCGACGGCCGCCGGCGCCCCCTACGACGACCGATCCGCCTACGCCTCGACCCTGCAGAATCGCGGCCGGTTCGAGGAGGCGCTCGCCTTCACCGAGGCGACGCTGGCCCTGCCGGCGCCTGAAGCCGGTTCAGAGGATGACCGCGCCCTGACCTGGGTTATGGACAGCCGGGCCCGCCTGTTGATGGATCTGGGCCGGATGGACGAGGCGCTCGTTCAGATGCAGGCTGCGGCGAAGCGGGACGAGGGGGCCGGGGTCAACGTCAGCCAGACCATCAATCTCGGCTGGTTCTATCTCCGCGTCGGCGACAACGCGCAGGCCATCGCCACCGTCAAGACGCTCGATCCGGAGACGGCCTCCGGCTACGGCCTCATGCAGGCGATGCACGTCCGGGCCTGCGCCGCCGAGGCGATGGGAGACCGGACCACCGCCGCCACCGCCTTCACCTACATGGAGGAGCACTGGCGCGACGCTCCGCTGACCTGGGTCGAGGCCCAGGCCTGTCGCGGCGACGCCGACGGAGCCGCCGACACCCTGTTGCTGATCCTCGCCGACGACACGCTGGTCGACAGGGGCGTCGAGGCCCTGCACACCTATCTGGTCGAGCAGCGGGCCACCGACTACGACCGCCGCATCAATGACGTGCTGGCCGTCGCCTACGCCCGCCCCGACGTGGTCGTCGCCCGCGACCGGGTGGCGCGCGCCTTCACCGTGCCGACCATCGGGAGCCAGTTCTAGATCAGCAGGGCGCCCTCGTGGCGCAGCAGCCAGCCCTTGCGCTCCAGCCCGCCGCCGAAGCCGACCAGCGCCCCGTCGGCGCCGATGACCCGGTGGCAGGCCAGCACCAGCGGTATCGGGTTGCGGTTCAGCGCCACGCCCGCCGCCTGCGCCGCGCCGGGTTCGCCCGCGCGCTTCGCCATCTCGCCGTAGCTGATCGTCGTCCCCGCCGGCACCTGCGCCAGCGCCCGCCAGACCCGGGCCTGAAAGCCGTCGCCCGCGACCGCCCCGTCCAGCGACCAGAGCGCCCGCGTCAACGCTTCCCGGTCGCCATCGAAATAGGCGGCGAGGGTCCGCGCCAGCGCCGCCGGGGCCTCGCCGTCCGCCAGCGCCGCGCCCGGATATTCCCGCCGCATCGCGCCCACCAATCCATCGCCGAACGACAGCCCGCGGAGCACGTCCTCGCCGTCGCAGGCCAGGGCCAGCGGTCCGATCGGGCTGTCCAGCCAGGAGAGGGTGAGGTGCATGGGGCGCTTATGGTCCAGGTGTGAAAAGTGCTCGTGAGCAAGAGGTGAGCCGCTGTCGCCCGCCACGAGCCCCGTCCTGCTCACCCCTTGCTCACTAGCACTCTTCACCGCCATCCCTGCCCCGGCATCATCCCGTTCAACTCCCCCCAGCCCAGCGCCCCGTCCATCAGCGGCGTCGACCGGCCGTCCCAGGCGTTGGGCAGGATCAGCAGGCCGGATCGGTGCAGGTCGCGAAAGGCGGTCATCGGGGGCTCCTCGGGTGAACGGATAGCATGGGCGCCGCCGCTCGCGCGCGCTGGCGGTTTCCGGACATTCTCACCGTCCTGCCGCCACCCTGCCGCCACCATGCTGTCAGCAGCCACCGCGGCGGCCGCGCGTTCTCTGGCGAACCGCCCCCTCTGGCCCTAGATTGCGTTCATGAACCGTTCCAGTTCGCCCCCCAAGGGCTCCGCGCCCCGCACCAGCAAGCCGGTCCATATCCCCGGCAAGGTCGCCGAGGCGCCCGCCGCCTTCCTGCGCGACGACGAGGGCAAGCCGCCCCGCATGCCGGTCAAGACCCCGAACATGCCGATGTTCGCCCCCGTCACCGGCCCGCGCCTGACGCCCGAGGAGGCCCCCGGCGCGCCCGCCGACTGGACGCCGCACCGCCCCGACCGGCCCGCCGACCGCAAGTCCATCCCCTTCCGGCTGGAGACGAAATACACCCCCGCCGGCGACCAGCCCTCCGCCATCGCCGAACTCGTGGAAACCGCCAAGGCCGGCGAGCGCGATCAGGTCCTGCTCGGCGTCACCGGCTCGGGCAAGACCTTCACCATGGCCAAGGTCATCGAGCAGACCCAGCGCCCGGCCCTGATCCTGGCCCACAACAAGACCCTCGCCGCCCAGCTCTACAGCGAGTTCAAGTCCTTCTTCCCCGACAACGCCGTCGAATACTTCGTATCATATTACGATTATTATCAACCGGAAGCCTACGTCCCGCGCACTGATACCTACATTGAGAAAGACAGCTCGGTGAACGAGCAGATCGACCGCATGCGCCACTCGGCGACGCGGGCGATCCTCGAGCGGGACGACGTCATCGTCGTCGCCTCGGTCTCCTGCATCTACGGCATCGGCTCGGTCGAGACCTACACGGCCATGACCTTCACCCTGACGGTCGGCGACCAGATCGACGAGGCCAAGCTGCGCGCCGACCTCATCGCCCTCCAGTACAAGCGCAACGACGCCGCCTTCGAGCGCGGCATGTTCCGCAAGCGCGGCGACGTGCTGGAGGTCTTCCCCGTCCACATGGAGGACCGCGCCTGGCGCATCCAGCTGTTCGGCGACGAGCTGGAATCCATCCAGGAGTTCGACCCCCTGACCGGCAGGAAGACCGCCGATCTGGAGGAGATCACCGTCTACGCCGCCAGCCACTACGTCACGCCCCGGCCTTCGCTCAACCAGGCCATCACCGGCATCAAGAACGAGCTCAAGGAAACCCTCGACTGGATGGTCGAGAACGGCAAGCTGCTGGAGGCCCAGCGCCTCGAACAGCGGGTGCGCTTCGATCTGGAGATGATGGAGGCCACCGGCTCCTGCGCCGGCATCGAGAACTACTCCCGCTGGCTGACCGGCCGCGCCCCCGGCGAGCCCCCGCCGACCTTCTTCGAATACATCCCCGACAACGCCCTGCTGTTCGTCGACGAGAGCCACGTCACCGTCGGCCAGATCAGCGCCATGTACCGCGGCGACTACCGCCGCAAATCGACCCTGGCCGAGTACGGCTTCCGCCTGCCCAGCGCCATCGACAACCGCCCGCTCAAGTTCGACGAATGGGACGCCATGCGCCCCCAGACCGTCTTCGTCAGCGCCACCCCCGGCCCGTGGGAGATGGAGCGCACCGGCGGCGTCTTCACCGAACAGGTCATCCGCCCCACCGGCCTGATCGACCCCCCGGTCGAGATTCGCCCGGTCACCGGCGCTGCGCGCAACCAGGTCGACGACGTCATCGATGAGGTGAAACAGGTCGCCCGCAATGGCTACCGCAGCCTCGTCACCGTCCTGACCAAGAAGATGGCCGAGGACCTGACGGAGTACATGCACGAGCAGGGCGTCCGCGTCCGCTACATGCACTCCGACGTCGACACCCTGGAGCGCATCGAGATCCTGCGCGACCTGCGCCTCGGCGCCTTCGACGTGCTCGTCGGCATCAACCTGCTGCGCGAGGGGCTCGACATCCCGGAATGCGCCCTGGTCTGCATCCTCGACGCCGACAAGGAGGGCTACCTCCGCTCCGTCACCTCGCTAATCCAGACCATCGGCCGCGCCGCGCGCAACGTCGACGGCAAGGTCGTGCTCTATGCCGACCACATGACCGGCTCGATGGAGCGTGCGCTCGCCGAGACCAACCGGCGGCGCGAGAAGCAGC
>DASRXE010000085.1:0-11271 GCA_035654315.1 Brevundimonas sp. | reverse complement strand
GAGAGATGGTGCGCTGGTGGACGAATTCGGGGGCCTCGACCGCCGGGTCCTCAAGCACCTTGCCCTCGCTGGACGAGTGCAGAAGGTTGGCGTCGACGCTGAACGGGGCCTCGCCGCGCTTGTCCTTGGAGATCGGAATCTGGTGCTTCTCGGCGAAGTCGAGCAGGTGTTCGCGCGACTTGAAGGCCCATTCGCGCCACGGCGCCACGACGCGGATATCGGGCTCCAGCGCATAGTAGCCGAGCTCGAAACGGACCTGATCGTTGCCCTTCCCGGTGGCCCCGTGACAGACGGCGTCGGCGCCGACCTGACGGGCGATCTCGATCTGGCGCTTGGCGATCAGCGGCCGGGCGATCGAGGTGCCGAGCAGATATTGTCCCTCGTACAGGGCGTTGGCGCGGAACATCGGGAAGACGTAGTCCCGCACGAACTCCTCGCGCAGGTCGTCGATGAAGATGTTCTCGGGCTTGATGCCCAGCTTCAGCGCCTTCTCCTTCGCCGGCGCCAGCTCCTCGCCCTGGCCGAGGTCGGCGGTGAAGGTCACCACCTCCGCCCCGTATTCGGTCTGCAGCCATTTGAGGATGATCGAGGTGTCCAGCCCGCCGGAATAGGCGAGCACGACCTTCTTCGGCGCGGGCAGGGTCATGGGAGGTCCTTCGGCGAACGCGGGGAGGCGTTGCGGGCGTATGGGCGCGCTTAAAGGACCAACAATGCGTCAACGCAACCCTCTCCCGATGGGAGAGGGCTTGAGCGCCCGAGAGCGAAGCGATCGGTTGCGCGAAAGGGTGAGGGTCGATCAGGGGTTCGGCGAAGCCGTGGCGCCGTTCTGGGCGGCGGCTTACGCCGACGGACTCACCCGACCCTCATCCGGCGCTGCGCGCCACCTTCTCCCATCGGGAGAAGGAAGCGGAATGATTCAGCCCCACGGTCCAGGCGCATGGGACGGCGTGCTCGGCACGCTGGTGGTCGCCGTGCCCGGCGCGACTTCGGCGAAGACGGCCCGCCGGGGCGGCAGTCCCATCTTCGCGCCCAGCTCCATCAGCGCCTTCACCCGGTTGCCGGTGTTGGGGTGCGTCGAGAACAGGTTGTCGGCCCCCCGCCCGGCCAGCGGATTGATGATGAAAAGCTGGCCCGAGGCCGGGTTCCGCTCGGCAGTCGTATTCACGATCCGCTTCGAATAGGCCTCGATCTTCTGCAGGGCCGATGCCAGCGACGCCGGGTCGCCGGCGATCTCGGCGCCCACGCGATCGGCCTCGTATTCCCGCGCACGGCTGATGGCCATCTGGACCAGACCCGCCGCCATCGGCGCCAGGATCATCAGCGCCAACGTGCCGATGATGCCGCCCGGACGCTCCCGGTCATCGCCGCCGCCGAAGAACAGGGCGAAATTGGCCAGGGCGGCGATGGCGCCTGCGATGGTGGCCGTCACCGTCATGGTCAGGGTGTCGCGGTTTTTCACGTGGGCCAGCTCGTGCGCCATCACCCCGCGGATCTCGTCGCGGGTCAGCATGTCGAGCAGGCCGGTGGTGGCGCAGACGGCCGCGTTTTGCGGATTGCGGCCGGTGGCGAAGGCGTTGGGCTGGTCGTTGGGAATGATGGCGATGGCGGGACGCGGCAGGCCGGCGTCGCGGGCCATCTGCGCCACGTCGCCGACATAGGCCCGAACCACGGCGTTCGGATGCGTCTCGTCGACCGGCTGGGCCCGGTACATCTTCAGCACGATCTTGTCGGCGTTCCAGTAGCTGAACAGGTTCATGCCGCCGGCGAAGACCAGGGCGATCAGCATGCCTGTCGCGCCGCCGATCAGATAGCCGAGGCCGGCGAACAGAGCGGTCAGGGCGGCCAGCAGGGCGAAGGTCTTGAGGTGGTTCATCGTCGGCAAAAACTCGGTCGGCTCTGGCGCGGGCCGCGCCGGGCGCTAACTTGTGCAGTCCCGGGCTTTGGCTCAAGGCAGGACCGCTGTGACCGATCAACCCACCCCCGACGCTCCGGCTTTCAACGCGGACGTGCCGCACGCCACACCCGAGCGACCGATCGGCGAGACCGCCCGGCGGGCCCTCCTGGAAGCGGCGGAACGCCGCGCCGCCGCCGCCGGAGCCACACTCCGGCCTGAACACGGGGGCCCGCGCGGGCCCGAGCCGACCCGCTACGGCGACTGGGAAAAGAAGGGCCTCGCCGTCGACTTCTGAGGCGTGAGAACTTCGGCTGCCGAACGGCGTTACCCTGTCGCACAGGAGTTCGCCGCCATGATCCGCACCCTCGCCGCCGCCGGCCTTGTCCTCGCAGGCCTCGCGCTGGCGGATGACGCCCCGGCCCAGACCTGGGGTCAGCCGGTCTACGTCAGCCCGCACGGCCACGTCGTCGGCGGCACGCCCCTGGCGGAGGTCGAGACCCGGTCCTACGTCAACACCGGCCGCTGGGCCGACGGCTATTCGGACGAGGCCTACGTCTACGTGCCTGTTCCGGTTTACGGGAGCCGGTACGGCCACAATCGCGGCTATCGCTATGGCTATGACCGATACGACCGCGACCGCTACGGCCGCGGGTGGTCGGCGTACGGCCATGGCCGCTACGAGCCGCGCCCGCGCCCCGGCTATCGCGACGTCTGGGGCTACAACGACGACCGGCATCCGGCCTCGCGCGGGTGGTCGCGCGAGCGCCGCTCGCATTATCACGACCGTGATTGCGGCTGCGGCGACGTCTACCTCTACGACCGATAAGACTGGGACAGGGTTAATTTGGACGCTTTCCGGGGAATGCCGGGGCCCGGATTTCGCCCCCTCGGTGCATTCCGAACCCTTTTCTTTCCAGTGACTTAGAACGGCTCCAGTCTCCGGAGTCCGTGTCATGCGCGCGTTAACCTTTTCCGCCGTCCTCGCCCTTCTCGCAGCCGGGCCCGCCCTGGCCGGCGATCCGAGGGGCGGCGGCCATCACCGCCCGCCGCCCGGCCCGCCCCCGGCGCCCTGCTGCGACCACGGCGGCGGCTCGCGCAATGTGAACATCAATGTGAACGCCAGCGCCCGGGCCTTCGCCGAAGCCTCCGCGACCTCCCATTTCAATGCCCGGACCTATGAGGTCGGCGGCATCCGCGGTCGCGGGCACGGCGGGACCGTCTATGTCGGCGGCGGCTATGGCGGCGACGCCGGCTACGGCTACGTCGGCGCGCCCGTCTACTACGACATCGACCGCCGGGTGCTGGCCTGCGCCAGCGCGCCCTTCGGCTATGTGGTTACCGGCTTCGGCCGCTACTCCCGCCGCCCGCCGTCCTGCGGGGGCTGGTACGAATACCGATATGAGGACGACGACCGCGGCGGCCGCTACGGCTACAGCGAGCGACACGACAGCTATGAGGAGCGCTCGTACGAGAGCTACGAAAGCTACGAGGAATACGGAGCCTACGAGGAAGGCGTCTACGCCGGGGCGGACTACGATCGCCGCGATGAGCGGCGCGACGATTATCGCGAGGACTATCGCGATGAGGCCTATGCGGCGCGCCAGTACGACCGCGGCTATATGGACGGGCGGCGCGACTGCGACTGCCGGCCGGACGGCCGCGACGGCGAACCGTATTACGCCGTCCCGCCGCCGCCCCCGGCCCCGCCCGTGCGGGAGCCCGAGATCGACACCTCCCGCCCCTACCGGCCCCAGCCGCCGCGGCAGGAATACCGCCAGGAGTATGGCGAGCGCGGCTAGATCCCTGCGATAGACTCCACGATCGCCGAGGCCGCGGCCAGCGGATCAGGCGCCGCCACCACCGGTCGCGCCACCACCAGATGGCTCGCGCCCGCCGCCAGCGCGGCGCGCGGCGTCGCCACCCGCTGCTGGTCGCCCCTGTCCGCGCCCTCGGGCCGCACGCCGGGGGTGACGATCAGAAAGTCCGGCCGCCCCGCCTCAATGGCCAGCGCCCGGGCCCGCCCCGCCTCCAGCGGGCTGGACACCACCCCGTCGACGCCGCAGTCCAGCGCCTGCCGCACCCGCCGCTCGACCAGGTCACCGGCCGCGAATCCGTAGCCGATCTCGGTCAGGTCGGCGTCCGACAGGCTGGTCAGCACCGTCACCGCCAGCAGCTTCGTCCCCGTCCCCGCCGCGTCGCGCCCCTTGACCGCGCCGCGCATCACCTGCGGCTCGGCGTGGACGGTCAGCAGGTCGCAACCGCCCTCGGCCACGGCGCGCGCCGCGCCCTCCACCTGGGCGCCGATGTCGTGCAGCTTCCAGTCCTGGAACACCGCCTTGCCCGCCCCCCGCAGCTCATGGGCGAAGGCCACGCCGCCCGGTCGCGCCAGCAGGGTCAGGCCGATCTTGTAGGCCGAAACGGTTGGCCCCAACCGCTCCACCATGGCGCGCGCCGCCTCGATCGACGGCAGGTCGAGACCGACGATCAGGCGGGGGTCGGCGGGGACGGTGGTCATGGTCTCGCTCCTCACGTGCAATCAGGACTGGACGCGCGCGCGGGCGTCAGCCTTGATGCCGCGGACGGGTGAATTGCAGGGCGAGGTCAGCAGATGAACGCGGTCGATCTGGGCGTCAACCTGTTCGTGGCCCTGTTCGCCCTGATGGACCCGATCGGCAACCTGCCGATCTTCGCCGCCGCCACGGCGGGCGCGACCCTGCGCCAACGCATCTCGGTCTCGGCGCTGATCTGCGCCTTCGCCGTGGTCTTCCTGGCCTTCTTCCTGTTCACCGGCCTGGCGCTGCTGCAGTTCTTCGGCATCTCCATGGCCGCCTTCCGCATCGCCGGCGGCATCCTGCTGCTGCTGCTCGGCCTCGACATGGTGCGCGAGGACTTCCTCAAGATGTTCGCCGACGCCGAGGCCTCGACCGACGCCCTGGACGTGCGCGGCTACGCCCGCCGCCGCTTCAAGCGGCTGATCGTGCCCTTCGCCATCCCGCTGGTGATCGGCCCCGGGGCCATCTCGACCATCATCATTGTCGCCGGGGAGGCCCAGGACATCGGCCCGGCCGGGACCATGGCCGCCGTAGCGGCCATCGGCGCCGTCGGCTTCGTCAGCTTCGTCTGCTTCGCCCTGACCGGCCCGCTCAGCCGCATGCTCGGCGACGTCGGCATGGCCATCATCGTGCGCGTGCTGGGCCTGATCCTGTGCGCCCTGGCCATCCAGTTCATGCTCTCAGGCCTGTCGGAGGCCATCCCGGGCATGTTCAGCTCCATCGCCACGACGCCCTATCCGACCGGCGGGCATTGAATCGGGCCTCTTCCACGCCGCCGCGGATGGTGTAGAGCCGTTCCGTCGCTCCGCCCGGAAAATCCAGATCATGTTCGTCGTCGCTTCCTTGCTCTCCCTCGCCCTGCAGACCGCCCCGGCCGTCGATCCGGGCGCGGCCACCCAGCTGGAGGAGGTCGTGGTGGTCGGCGGCTATCCCACGGGATTGCTGACGGTCGTGGTCGAGGGCGAGGCGGACGCCCGGACCCTGGTGACCAGCGAGCCCGACCTTCGATGCGGCCTCGAGGCCTACCGCTGGGAGGAATTCGGCCGGCCCAGGCTGTGCTGGCTGCGTCGACGTCTGGACACGACCGTGGTCCTGTCAGCCGTCCATCCGGGACAGGCCGGCGCCGGCTGGACCGTCGAATGGGAGGGCTGTGACCGGGTGCTGGGCCCCGACCGTTGCGAGGTCGCGATCCAGCCGACCCGCGAGGTCCGGGCGACCTTCCACCGCGCCGGCTGAGCCTAGATCCGCTTCAGCCGCCGGGCGTGTCCTCCGACCATGGCCAGCGCCAGCCGGTCGGGCAGATGTTTGGCGAGACCCGACAGCACGTTGTTCATCACCCCCGGCGTCGCTGCGGGGCGGTTGGCCTCGACCGCCGCGTAACCGATGCGCGCCACCCGCTCCGCGTCCATCCACATCCAGCCCGGATAGGCCGCCGCCACCTCGGCCCTTGTGCCGTTGGCGTCGTGGAACTCGGTCAGGGTGTAGCCAGGACACAGGGCCGTGACATGCACCCCGGTCCCGCGCAGCTCCAGATGCAGCCCCTGCGAGGCCTTGATCAGGAAGCTCTTGATCGGCCCGTACAGCGTGTCCCCGCCGGTCGCCGGCATCCGTCCGGCCAGCGAGGCCACATTGAGAATCCGCCCGTACCCCCGCTCGACCATGGCCGGGGCGAACAGCCGCGCCAGCTCGACCGGCGCGGTCAGCATGACCCGGATCATCGCCGCGTGCGCCGCCGGGTCAGTGTCGAGAAACCCCGCGGTGCGGCTGAAGCCGGCGTTATTGACCAGGCCGTCCACCGACAGCCCACTGGTCGCGATCGCCTCGAACAGGCGGCGTGGCGCGTCCGGGTCGGCGAGGTCCTCGGGGATGACGGCGACGGCCGCGCCCGAGGCTGACAAGTCCGCCGCCAGCGCCCGCAGCGGCGCTTCGCGGCGGGCGGTGAGGATCAGGTCCCAGCCTTTCGCCGCGAACACCCGGGCCAGGGCGGCGCCGATGCCCGCCGAGGCGCCGGTGATCAGGGCGGTGCGCCGGGCTGCGGCTCTCACGCCGGCCCCGTTCAGGCCGCGACGGGACAGGATGAATGCGGCGCAAAGGCCGCCAGCGACGGCGGGTCCTCGGCCAGCAGGTCGGCGATGGTGATCTTCGACAGGGCCTCGCCGGCGGCGCGGTCGGCGGCGGTCAGGGCCTTGGCCACCTGACGGGGGATATGGGTGCTGACCGGACAATGCTGCGCCCCGGCCGGCGGCGAACCCAGCTGCGCGCAGCCGTTGACGGCGCGCAGTACGGTGTCGAGCGTGATGGTCTCGGGCCGGTGCAGCAGCCAGGCCCCGCCCGAGGCGCCGGGCCGGGTGGCGATCAGGCCGGCCTTGGCCAGCAGGGCGGTCACCCGCCGCACCACCACCGGATTGGTCGGCACCGAGGCGGCCAGAACCGCGCTCGGCGCGGCCTTGGCCGGCGAGTAGGCGCCCTTGTGGGCCAGATAGGCCAGGGCGTGGGCGGCGACGGGAAATCGTTGGCTGTCTGACATGGCGTTGTCCCCAAGATAGGATGACGGCCGGGCTTTCACAAACCGCTCGCTTTGCGGGGGCGTCGGGCCGGGGCCATCCCGCGGCCAAAGGAGAGCGCCTTCGCACCTGCGGTACGATTGAACCTGCCGACGAAAGGGCCTAAAGGCTCGCCGCTTGTTGGTGGGAACCGCGTCGGGCGGCGTCCCGGAGGCACTTCATGGTCGGGGCCCCTCCCCAGGATGAAGACGGCAAGCCCGCCGCCGCAAACTCCACAAACCCCCAGGACAAGTCTGTCGCCCCGGCCCATCCGCACCCGTCGGCGGCCGGCGCCGGCGGCCATGTCAAGGCGGGCAAGTGGGGGCTGATCATCGGCGCCATCGGCGTGGTGTTCGGCGACATTGGCACCAGCCCCCTCTACGCCATGCGCGAGGCCCTGGCCCATTCGCGCAGCGGCGGCACGGCCGAGCTGGCCGTGCTGGGCACCGTCTCGCTGGTGTTCTGGGCCCTCGTTCTCGTGGTCACGGTCAAATACGTCGTCTTCCTGATGCGGGCGGACAACAAGGGCGAGGGCGGCACCCTGGCCCTGATGGCCCTCGCCCAGCATGCGATCGGCAAGCGCTCGACCCTGGTCTTCTTCCTCGGCGTCTGCGGCGCCGCCATGTTCTACGGCGACGGGGTGCTGACCCCTGCCGTCTCGGTGCTGTCCGCGGTCGAGGGGCTGGGCGAGGCGCCCGGCGTCAGCAGTCGGGTGACCCCGTTCATCGTGCCGATCGCGGCGGGCATCCTGATCGCCCTGTTCATGGTGCAGTCCCGCGGCACCGCCAGCATGGCGCGCGCCTTCGGTCCGATCACCGCCGTCTGGTTCCTGGTCATGGCCGGGCTGGGCGTGTGGCACATCTTCGACGACCCCTCGATCCTCCGCGCCCTGTCGCCGCACTACGGGGGGCTGTTCCTGATCGACAACGGCGTGCTCGGCTTCATCCTGCTGGGCAGCGTCTTCCTCGCCGTCACCGGGGCCGAGGCGCTCTACACGGACATGGGCCATTTCGGAAAGGCGCCGATCCGGGCCGGCTGGCTGTGGTTCGTCCTGCCCTGTCTGATGCTCAACTACCTCGGTCAGGGCGCGCTGGTGCTCAGCGACCCCGCGGCGCGCATCAATCCGTTCTGGGAGATGATCCCGGAGATCATCTATTGGCCGGTGCTGGCTCTCGCGACCCTCGCCACGGTCATCGCCAGCCAGGCGGTGATCACCGGCGCCTTTTCCCTGACCCAGCAGGCGGTCCAGCTCGGCCTGCTGCCGCGCCTGAACATCCTGCAGACCAGCGAGAGCCAGGCGGGGCAGATCTTCGTGCCCTCGGTCAACATGATGATGCTCTTCGGCGTGCTGGTCCTGCTGGTGCTGTTCCCGACCTCGTCCCAGCTGGCCGGCGCCTACGGGGTGTCGGTGACCGGGGCCATGCTGGTCGACAGCCTGCTGGCCTTCTTCATCGTGCGGCGGCTGTGGAAGTGGAGCCTGCCGCTCAGCGTGCTCGCCGTGACGCCCTTCCTGATCATCGACCTGGCCTTCTTCGGCTCGAACCTGCTCAAGGTGCCGCAAGGCGCCTGGGCCCCGCTGGTCATCGGCGCCGGCATCGTGCTGGTCATGTGGACGTGGACCCGGGGGACCCAGATCGTCACCGCCAAGACCCGCAAGGACAGCCTGCCGCTGGCCGACCTGATCGAGATGCTGCGCGCCCGCCCGCCGCACCGGGCCCCCGGCACGGCCATCTTCCTGACCTCGGACCCGGACATCGCCCCGGTCGCCCTGATGCACAATCTCAAGCACAACAAGGTGCTGCACGAGAAGAACGTCATCCTGACCGTGCGCACCACCGACCGGCCGCGCGTCTCGGAGGCCGACCGGGTGCGGATCGAGCCGATCTCGGACGACTTCAAGAAGCTGGTCGTCTCCTATGGCTTCATGGAGCGGCCCAACGTGCCCAAGGCGCTCAACGTCTGCCGCAAGCAGCAGGGGCTGAAGTTCGACATCATGTCGACCAGCTTCTTCCTCGGCCGCCGCTCGCTGATCCCGTCCGCCAACCAGGGCATGCCGCTTTGGCAGGACCGGCTGTATATCTTCCTGATGCGCAACGCCGCCAACCCGACCGACTTCTTCCACATCCCGCCCGGCCGCGTGGTCGAACTCGGCACGCAGGTGTCGGTATGAGCAAGGGCCCGGGGTCGAGGGTCGAGGGCCGGGGGCCGCGGCGCCCACGCGTCGAGGGTCGGCGTGCGCCGTCTCCTCGCGGATCAAAGGCAGCGGCCTCACCTTCCCCCGACCCTCGACCCCCGACGCTCGACCCTGACGTCGGCGTCGAGGCGCGTCTGGCCGCCGGCGTATTGCTGAACGCGGCGCTCGAGGGGCGCGGCGGTCTGGACGCCGCCCTGTCGTTCCGGGAACTGGCCGACCTGCCCGGCCCCGACCGCGCCTTCGCCCGGGCCGTGGCCATGGCCGCCCTGCGCCGTCTGGGCGAGATCGACCAGATTCTCGACCGCCGCCTCAAGAAGGGGCCGCCGCTGGCGGTGCGCACCATCCTGCGGGTGGCGCTGGCCCAGACGCTGGTGCTGGGCACGCCCGCCTTCGCCGCCGTCTCCACCGCCGTGAAACTGGCCGAGCGCGACCCGAAGACCCGCCCCTACAAGAACCTCGTCAACGCCGTCCTGCGCGGCGTCGAGCGCGAGGGTCCGGGCCTGACCACCGCCGAATCCAACCTGCCCGACTGGCTCGCGGCCCGCTGGCGCGCCACCTACGGCGAGGCGGCGCTGGCCGGCCTGGCGCTGGCCGCCCGCGAGGAACCGGCCACCGACCTCAGCCTCAAGCCGGGCGTCGACGCCGCGGCCGTGGCCGACGCCCTCGATGGCGAGCCCGTGACGGGCGGCACGGTGCGCACCGCCCGGCGCGGCGATCTCGCCGGCTGGCCCGGCTTCGAGGACGGGATCTGGTGGGTTCAGGACGCCGCCGCCGCCGTCGCGGCGCGCCTGCTGGACCCGAAGCCCGGCGAGGCCGTGGTCGATTTCTGCGCCGCGCCCGGCGGCAAGACCCTGCAGCTGGCCGCCGCCGGCGCCGCGGTCGTGGCGCTGGACCGTTCCGACAAGCGGCTCGACCGCCTGCGCGCCAACCTCGCCCGCACCGGCCTGACCGCCGAGGTGGTGGCGACGCCGGCCGAGGACTGGGGTGATCCGCGCGTCTTCGACGCCGTCCTGCTCGACGCCCCGTGCACCTCCACCGGCACCTTCCGGCGCAATCCCGAGGTGCTGCGCGCCACCAAGCCGGCGGACGTGGCCAAGCTGGCCGACGTCCAGCACCGCCTGCTTGACGCCGCCGCCGGGCGGGTGAAACCGGGCGGCCGTCTCGTCTATTGCGTCTGTTCGCTCGAGCGCGAGGAGGGCGAGACCCAGGTGATCGCCTTCCTGCGTCGCAACCCGGCCTTCACCACCGTCCCCGCCGTCCCCGCCGACCTCGGCGCTCCGGACGAGGCTCTGACCCCCGAAGGCTGGCTGCGCATCCTGCCCTCGATGTGGGCCGAAAAGGGCGGTCTCGACGGCTTCTTCATTGCAAGGCTGGACCGCACCTAGGCCGCCCTCTCCCGATGGGAGAGGGACGGGTAGAACCCTGCCATTCCGTACCCTGTCATCCCGACACTTCGGGGGTCATTCCGACACTCCCGGTCACGCGGACTCGGCCCTCGCCCCCCGCCTGCGTCCGCTTCTGACGCAGGCCCGTGCATACTGGTGAAATGCCCGCCGGGCCTGGTCTTTGACAGCCTTTAACACCCTGCCCCGCCGTTCAGGCGCGGCGATCCCGCAACCGGGACAAGCGGTTGATCCGACCGCAATGAAAAGTTCGCATTTTTTCAGTGCGGACCCTGCCATCCCGGACTCTCAGGCCGGCCCGTCCAGCACCGTATAGGTGACCGGCGCCCGCACCCGGAACCCCAGCGTTGCGTACAGGGCGATGGCCGCTGTGTTCACCGCATAGGCGTGCAGGAAGGCCTGTTCGCCGCGCTCCAGAATGCGGCCGGTGACCACCCGCATCAGCGCCCCGGCGTAACCCCGTCCGCGATGGTCCGGATGGGTGCAGACTCCGGAAACCTCGGTGAAGCCTTCCGGCTTCATCCGCTCCCCGGCCATGGCGATGAGCCGGCCGTCGACCTTCACGCCCACGAAGTCGCCCAGCCGGTGGGTCTTCTCGAAGAACGGCCCGGGCACGGTCAGCGTGGCCAGGGCCAGCATCTCCGCGGCGTCGGACTCGCCCAGCGGTTCGAAGGCCACGGCCTTG
>DASRXE010000084.1:0-4055 GCA_035654315.1 Brevundimonas sp. | reverse complement strand
CCATCCGCGCCGCCCACCGCGCCGCGGGACAGGGGCTGCGGTCGGAGAACCCGCGCAACAAGGTGCTGGTCCCGACCAGCGCCCACGGGACCAATCCGGCCACCGCCGCCTTCGTCGGCTATACGGTGGTGGAAGTGGCGCAGACCGATGACGGCCGCGTCGACGTGGCCGATCTGGCCGCCAAGCTGGGGCCGGACGTGGCCGCCATCATGGTGACCAATCCGAACACCTGCGGCCTGTTCGAGCGCGACATCCTCGAGATCAGCCGGCTGACGCATGAAGCCGGGGCGTATTTCTACTGCGACGGGGCGAACTTCAACGCCATCGTCGGACGGGTGCGGCCGGGCGATCTGGGCGTCGACGCCATGCACATCAATCTGCACAAGACCTTCTCGACCCCGCACGGCGGCGGCGGGCCGGGCGCGGGTCCGGTGGTGCTGTCGGAGGCGCTGGCCCCGTTCGCGCCGGCGCCGTGGGTGGTGTCGGGCGAGGGCGGCTTCAAACTGGTCGAGTTCGCGGAAGGACAGGCGGAGCAGGCCTTCGGCCGGCTGTGCGCCTTCCAGGGCCAGATGGGCATGTACGTCCGGGCCCTCAGCTACATGATGAGCCACGGTTCGGACGGACTGCGGCAGGTGGCCGAGGACGCGGTGCTGAACGCGAACTATATCAAGGCGCGGCTGCAGGACCTGATGAGCCCGGCCTTCCCGGAGGGACCGTGCATGCATGAGGCCCTGTTCGACGACGAGTGGCTGAAGGGCACCGAGGTGACCACGCTCGACTTCGCCAAGGCGATGATCGACGAGGGCTTCCATCCGATGACCATGTATTTCCCGCTGGTCGTCCACGGGGCCATGCTGATCGAGCCGACCGAGACGGAGTCCAAGCAGGAGCTGGACCGGTTCATCGCGGCGATGCGGGCGCTGGCGGAGGCGGCCAAGGCCGGCGACGTCGACCGCTTCAAGGGCGCGCCCTTCCACGCGCCGCTGAAGCGTCTGGACGAGACCCGGGCGGCGCGCCAGCCTGTGCTGCGCTGGACGGCGCCCGAAGGATCGAACATCGCGGCGGAATAAGGTCGCGCACGGCAATGTGAACGCCGCCCTCCCTCATAGGCGTATGCTCAGGTTCGCGTAGTCAGAACCAGAGCAAGCGTTGGGAGGCGCAGAGGTCATGATGTCACGCGTACAAAGAGGCTTGGTCGCCGGTTTCGCGGCCACCGTCGCGGTCTCGATCCTGGAGGCCGCGAATATGATCCTGGGGCCATGGGCGGTCAGCTTTCCGAGACTGCTCTCCGTCATGCTGCAGACGCCGGACACGATCATCGTCGGCTGGGCCGCCCATCTGCTGGTGGGCACGCTGGTCCTCGGGCCGCTGTTCGCGATCCTGTGCCCGCGGCTGCCGACGGATACGGCCGAATCCAAGGGCATCCTGTTCGCCGTCGGGGCCTTCGTGGTCATGGGCCTGACCATCGCGCCGATGGCGGGAGTCGTGGGCGAACGGCCCGTGGGCCTGTTCTTCATGCAGGCGGGCTTCGGGACCTTCGCCTGGATGATCGCCACCCACGCCGTCTACGGTCTGGTCCTCGGCAACGTCTACGGACGTCTGGTGGGCCGCGGCAAGGAGGCTCACGACCTGATCCACGGCAATCATCACCACCGGCACGGGCCCTATCACGCCTGAGGCGGTCCAGCCGGGAACGAAAGAGGCCCCGCCGGGAAACCGACGGGGCCTGTTTGTTGCGCGCTGGGCCGCCGTTCGGCGCCCTAGTTCAGCCGCGTGCCGATCTGGGCGATCGCGTCGTCGAGCAGCGGATCGCTCTTCTGGCCGGCCAGACGGGCGGCGAGGATCTGTTCGGCGGCGCGGGCGGCGAGGTCGGCGGCGGCGGCCTTGACCTCGGCGGAGGCCTGGGCCTCGGCCTGGGCGATGCGGCGCTCGGCGAGCGCCTGACGGCGGGCCAGAGACTCTTCCAGCTTGACCTTGGCCTCGGCCTCCATGACGCGGGCGTCGGCCTCGGCGGCCTCGAGCATGCCGGCGGCCTGGGCTTCGGCCTCGGCCTTCTCGGCGCGGATCTGGGCCAGCAGGGCCTCGGCCTCGGCGCGCAGACGGGCGGCCTCGTCGAGTTCGGACTGGATCTTTGCGGCCTTGGCGTCGAGGACGCCGGCGACCAGTTTCGGCACGCCGGCGAGAACGACGATGACGAAGAAGGCGATCAGTCCGACGGCGACCCAGAGCTCGGCGTTCGACAGGTCGTAAAGGTGGGGGTTGAAGAATTCCATCAGGCGGCGCCCTTCACGGCGGCTGCGGCTTCAGCGGCCGTCGGCGCCTTGCCGGTGAGACGCTCGACGATGGCCGCGGCGGTATCCGAAGCGATGGTCGAGACATTGGTCATGGCCGCGTCGCGGGTCTTGCCGATGGCGGCTTCGGCCTCGGCGATACGGGTCGCGACGACGGCTTCCTCGGCGGCGGCGCGGGCGTTGGCCTCGTCCGTGACGCGCGCCTTGGCGGCGGTCGCGGTGGCGCGCGAGGCGGCGCGGGCCTCCTCGACCTCACGCTTGGCGATCTCGGCCTGGCCGGCGGCTTCGGCCTGGACCTGACGCGCGGTCTCCACGGCCGTGGAGATGGTCGAGGACCGCTCGTCGAAGACGCGGCGCATGCGCGGCGCAAAGACCTTGGCGATCAGCCAGTAGAGGATGGCGAACAGGAAGATCAGATAGACGATCTGCCCGAACCAGTGCTGGAACTCGAACTGGGGCAGGCCGCCGGACTCGTGTTCACCGCCGTGAGCGGCTTCAGTCGTGGCGTGCGTGTCCGCTATCGCAACCGGGGCGGTCGCGTCTTCGGGCATGACGGGTTGGGCTTGAACGGTCATCGATCGCCTGGGGGAGAGGTCTGGAAGGTCGTCAGCCGGCGGCGCGGACCGGGTCCGCGCCGCCGAAGCCGATTACGAGATCCAGATCAGGATGCCCATGACGAAGGCCAGGATGCCGAGGGCTTCGGCCAGGGCCGCGCCGACGAACAGGTTGCCGATTTGCGAGCCGGCGGCCGACGGGTTGCGCAGGGCGCCCGCGAGGAACTGGCCGAAGATGTTGCCGACGCCGATGCCGGCGCCGATCATGCCGGACATCGCGATGCCGGCGCCGATGAGCTTGGCGGCTTCTGCTTCCATGGTCTTAAATCCTGATCTTTGGGTTGGTTGGTTGGGACGGGACTGGAGGGGGCCTTAGTGGCCTTCACCCAGGTTGACCACATCGTTGAGGTAGATGCAGGTCAGAACGGCGAACACGAAGGCCTGAAGGAAGGCCACGAGGAATTCGAGGGCGGTCAGGCCGATGGTCATGCCCAGCGCCAGCGGGAAGATCAGCACGCCGAACCAGCCGGCGGCGCCGATGACCGCCGTGGCCACGAAGCCGGCGAAGACCTTCAGGGCGATGTGGCCGCCCATCATGTTGCCGAACAGACGAAGCGTCAGGGTCAGCGGGCGCAGCAGGAAGGAAAAGAACTCGATCAGGCCGACGACCGGGCGCATGACCAGCGGCGCGCCGGTGGGCCAGAACAGGCTGAGGAAGCCGGCGCCGTTCTTGACGATGCCGACGATGACCACGAGGCCGAAGGCGATCAGGCCGAAGGTCGCCGTCACCGCCAGCTGCGACGTGGCGGTGAAGCTGAGGAACATGCCGAGCATGTTCATGGCCAGGATGAAGGTGAAGATGGTGAAGACGAACGGGAAGTACTTCTTGCCGTCGTGGCCGATGATCGATTCCGTCAGGCCGTCGATCATGCCGAACAGGGTCTCGCCCACGGCCTGGGTACGGCCCGGTACCACCTTGGCGTTCGAGGTGACCAGCGCGAGGAAGCCGACCACCAGCAGGAAGCCGATGGTCATCGCCAGATGCGAATTGGTGAAGGCCAGATGCACCGTGCCGACCACGGGCAGGGTCACTTCGCCGAAGTCGAGACCCGGAAGCGGCGTAACCTGAAACTGATGTAGCGGATCGGCCATCGGGCGATCAGGCTCCCTGGTCTTCGTCGTCGTCGAAGGGAACCGACTGCGGCTCCCC
>DASRXE010000083.1:0-14622 GCA_035654315.1 Brevundimonas sp. | reverse complement strand
GCCCGGGACCGACGTCGCCCTCGCGCGCGAGGGTGAGGCCGTCGCCGATCAGCCGCCCCTCGACCATCATCAGCCGCAGCGGATCCTGGTCGCTCGCGCCGCGATACAGCGGGCCTCGCCGTTTTCGACCCGCCAGTTGCTGATCCGCGCCAGTCGCGAGGGGCAGCGCTCGGCGCCGACGCCGCGCACGCCGAGGAAGGCGCGATCGCGGAAGGTCAGGCGGCAGTCGCCGACGTCCCGCCCGCCGTCGTCAGCGATCCACAGGCCGAAGGCGTCTTCGGCGCGGATCGGCTCGGCGCGGCGGCGCAACTCACGCCCTTCGGGCTCGGCGCGGTCCGACAGGGCGCCGATCAGGGCGCCCACCGCCGCGTCGGCGTCGATCGAGACGGAACCGCCGACCGTGGTGCTGCGGGTCACCGTACGGGTGGTGTCGCCATCCTGCGTCGTAGTTGTCTCGGACCGGGTGGTCGAGCGTTCGACCGACTGGGCGAGGCCCGGCGAGGCGGCGGCGAGCACGGCGACGGCCGCGAGGACGGCGATGAATCTGGACATGGTTCCCCCCACTGAAAAAACAGAACGGGAAACTAGAAAAACCACGGCCACGCTTCAACCGTCGGATGACTGGCGGGCGACGCGGGCGAGGTGGGCGCCGACCGCCTCGACGGGGCGACCGCCCAGCGCCTTGCGGCGCGCCAGCAGGTCGGGAGAGCCGGCATCGTAATCGGCCATCAGCGTCTTCACGAAGGCGCCGGAGCGGACCTCGGAGAGGACCTCATCCATCGCCGCCTTCGAGGCCTCGCCGATGACGCGCGGGCCGGTCAGATAGGCGCCGTACTCGGCGGTGTTGGAGATCTTGGCGAAGGCGCCGGCGATGCCGCGTTTTTCGAACATCAGGTCGGTGACCAGCTTGACCTCGTAGAAGCATTCGAACCAGGCCACCTCGGGCGGATAGCCGGCTTCGACCAGTTTGGTGAAGGCCGCGTCGATCAGTTGGCCGACGCCGCCACACAGCACGACCTGCTCGCCGAACAGGTCCGATTCGCATTCGGCGGCGAACGTGGTCTCGAGAATGCCCTTGCGGCCGCAGCCGAGGGCGGCGGCGTAGGACAGGCCGAGGGCGTGGGCGCCGCCGGTCGCGTCCTGATGCACGCCGAACAGGGCGAAGACCCCCTCCCCCTCGACATAGAGGTCGCGGATGCGCGGTCCGATGCCCTTGGGCGAGGCGAGGATGACGTCGAGGTCGGGGCGCGGCTCGACCAGGCCGAAGCGGACCGACAGGCCGTGGGCGAAGATCAGGGCGGCGCCGGGCTGCATGGCCGGGGCCAGTTCGTCACGCCACAGGTCGCGGTGGGCCTCGTCCGAGACCATGACGGCCACGACGTCGGCCGAGGCGGCGGCCTCGCCGGCGGTGAGGACGGGGAAGCCGTCGGCCTGCGCCTTCGCCCGGGTGGTGGAGGCGGCCTTGAGGCCGATGACGATGTCGGTCACCCCGGAATCGCGCAGGTTGAGGGCGTGGGTGCGGCCCTGACTGCCGTAGCCGATGACGGCGACGCGCTTGCCGCGAATGATCGACAGATCGCAGTCGCGGTCATGGAAGATGGGGAGCGGGGCGCCTAGGTTATCGGTCATGAGCACAGACATAACGCCTTCCGCCGTCGTCGCCTTCTGGAAAGAGGCCGGGCCTGAAATGTGGTTCGCCAAGGATGACGCCTTCGACGCGCGTTTCCGCGAGCGGTTCGGGGCGGCGCATTTCGCGGCGGCGCGGCGCGAGCTGGATCACTGGGCGGAGACGCCGGAGGGGGCGCTGGCGCTGCTGATCCTGCTGGACCAGTTTCCGCGGAACTGTTTCCGGGGGACGGGGCACGCCTTCGCCACCGATCCGCTGGCGCGCATGTTCGCGGTCAGGGCGCTGGACGCGGGCTTCGACCGGGCGGTGGAGAACGACCTGCGGCGGTTCTTCTACCTGCCGCTTCAGCACGCCGAGGACATGGCCCTGCAGGACCGGCAGCTGGCCCTGTTCCAGACCATGGAGCGGCCCGCCGACGATCGCTGGGCGGAGCATCACCACGCCGTCATCGAGCGGTTCGGCCGCTTTCCCCATCGCAATCGGGCGCTGGGGCGGGAGACGACGGCGGAGGAGAAGGCGTTTCTGGAGCAGGACGGGTTCCGGGGGTGAGCGCGCCTTTGCGCCCCGCACCGTCGAGGCTAGGGTGACCGACCACAATTTTCCGGGGAGGCTTCGATGCTGCGCGTGCTGGCCCTGACGGCGGCCTTGCTGATCCATGCCGACACGGGCCAAGCCCGGCAGTATCCGCCACCGGACAGCGTCGGCGACGCCTATGACATCCGCCTGTCGCACATCACCGAATCGGCGACCGACGACGGGGCCTCTTCCTCCAGTTCGCGATCGGGAGGCCAACTGATCGAGCGCGTCGTCGCGGTTCAGGACCAGGGCGTGGAGCTGGAATTCGACCTGCCGACGGACGCGACCGACGAGGAACGGGCTCGGGACTGGCAATGGCCCGCCAAGGTGATGAAGTCGCCGGATGGATCCCTGCGCCTGCTCAATGCGCGCGACGTTGAGGCGCGCATCGACGCCTGGCTGGCCCTCGGCGGCATGACCCGCGAGGCGTGCGGCCATTGGGTATTCACCTGGAACGCCTTCAAGATCGAATGCGACCCCCAATCCGTGATCGATACGCTGGGCCCCTATGATCTTCGCCTCGGCCCACTGCGGGACGGCGCGTCCTACGCTGAGCCGGGCAGTGCCGGTCCGACTACCCTGCATCTGGCCTCCACTGGGCCGGAAGGTTCCACCTTCGTCGCCGAAACAGCCGTCGATCCCGATTCCGTGCGCCGCGAGCGCGCCGAAGCTGACGTCATCGTGGCGGACATATCGGGTGAACCGACAACCCTCGAGGCCGCGCTCGAGGCCCGGGCCGCCGAACAGGTCGAGGGCGCCATCCACACCACGATCGTCACCGACGGCGCCGGACGCGTCATCGAGCGGACCACCGTGACCCGCCTGGCGATCACGGACGCCGAGGGCGTGATCGACCGGCGGACGTCCACGCGGACGGTCGAGCGGCGATGGCTCGACCCGGCCGGCTGACGGCCGGGTGCAACGGCGCCGGCCGCGGCCCGCGGCAGGCGACCTCGGGCATTCGCTCATGGCGCGCCCGGGCCGCCTTCCCGATCCCCGGACGACGCCAGGCCGGTTCCAGGGCTGGGAGTGGACTCCAGCGGGGGGAGTCTACCGTCGATCCCGTCTACCTCGTCTACCGGCTCGTCGTCGGCGCCGAGAGCCTTGAGCTGGGCGAACTCCGCGCAGCACGCGTCGTGGAGCCGCAGGTGCAGCCGGAGCCAGGCCTCGGCCTGACCGACGCTGCCGTTGACGATGGCCTCGCGCAGGTGGATCGCCGTCATCTCGGCGAGATCGAAATATCCCGCCTGGTCGAGGTCGCCGTCGATCTCGAGCGGACCGGTGGGCAGCGGCGGCGGCTGGTCGATGCGGCGCCAGCCGCCCGCGGCGGCGCGCTTGCGGAAGGCGGCGAGGCCGAGGCCGTAGCGGGCGCAGACGGCGGGACCGCTGAGACCGGCGAGATAGTCGTCGCGGGCGCGGTCCCAGGTCTCGGGCGGATGGATGCGGTGGCCGGGGTGAGCGCGCGCGTCAGGTTCGGGATCAGTTTCGGGCAGGTCGGCCATGCGTCTCTCCAAAAGAGACGGATTGTAGGAGGTCGGCTTCCTGCGGCGGGTTCATGACGCTGGTCGGGACCTGTCACCCTTGGAAAACAAGGTGTTGATCGATGAAATTGTGACGGCTGGCGGCAGATTTGCAGCGCAGCAATCCCGCTTCCTCCCCCTCTCGGGCGACAAGGCGGGCGGTGGAGCCGCCGGACGGGGCGTGGCCGGGCGACCCAGCCGGCAGCCGATCCGGAGCCGGCTTACCCCTCATCCGGCCCTCCGGGCCACCTTCTCCCCCAAGGGGAGAAGGGCGCCTTCAGGCCCCCAGGAACACTGTGCGGACGCAGGCGCGGTAGGCGAGGATCTGGGCTTCGAGCATGCGCGGCTGACCGAGGGCCTTGGCGACGACGATGGCGCCGTCGATGACCGTCAGCAGCATGTCGGCGAGCGCCTCGAGGTCGACCTCGATCCGCGGCGGATGCACGGCGGCGATGGCCTGGAGCCGCGCGATGAACTGGACGCGCCAGACCTCGGTGATCTCGACCAGCAACGCGCGGACGCGGGCGTCGAATTGCTGGTCCTGGTAGACGAAGGTGGCGACGAGACAGCCGGGCCGTTCCGCCTGCATGTCGGCCATGGTTTCGGCCAGCAGTTTGAGGCCGACGAGATAGGCGTGGAGCGGATCGTCGCTGAGCTCGTCGGCGCGGCTGAAAATCTCGTCGAAGACGCCGAGATCGCGGTCGCGGAAGCGTTCGATCAGGGCCAGGGCGAGGTCGTTCTTGTCCCGGAAATGATAGAAGAAGCCGCTCTTGGTGATGCCGGCCTCGAACAGAATCTCGTCGATCGAGGTGGCGGCGAAGCCCTTGGCCAGGACCGAGGTCTCGGCCACATCCATAATGCGATCGCGCGTCTGTTCGCCCCGAGAGACGGGGGTCGGGGGCCTTTCGCGGAGAAGGGACTGCACCATGAGTGCGGTTTTCCTCATTTCGGCCACATGACCGGATCGCGATCCCGCGAGATGCCAGTCATACAGCATTGAAAATAGGTGAGAAATACGCCCCACGGGGTTACTGGACCACGCGACGACTAACCCCGCGCGGCGGCGTCTATTACCACAGAGATCTCCCCAATCCGCCTCCCCGGAGATTAAAGATGATCAATGTTGTAACCGTTTCCATAACGGCGATGTTCGCCAGCTTCATCCTGTTGGATACTGTCTGGAGGGCCCGCGACTACCCGATGACGCCAGTATGGCGACTGAAGGGGCTGGCCGCGTTTGCGCTCTACATGCTCGTGGCCGTGACGGCCCCGTTGATCTGGGACGCCGTCCTGGCCGAGCACCGCCTGATCGATATGACCGCCCACCCCCTCTGGCTCCAGATGGGGGTGGGCTTCGTCGTGTTCCAGCTGACCATGTATCTGTGGCACCGGACCATGCACGGCGTGGACTTCCTGTGGCGGCACCTGCACCAGACCCACCACTCGGCCGAGCGCGTCGATGTGTACGGGGCCTTCTGGTTCCACCCGCTCGACATGCTGGGCTTCACCCTGCAGGGCAGCCTCGCGCTGGTGTGGATCGTCGGCCTGTCGGTCGAGGCGGTGATCCCGATCGTGCTGGTCAACAGCTTCATGGCCATGTTCACCCACGCCAATGTGCGCACCCCGCGCTGGCTGGGCTGGTTCATCGCCCGGCCGGAGATGCACGCCGCGCACCACGAGCGGGGCCAGCACCGGTCGAACTACTGCGACCTGCCGCTGATCGACATGATCTTCGGCACCTGGAACAACCCGAAGACCGCGCCGAAGGAGGCGGGGTTCTATGATGGGGCCTCCTCGCAGATCGGGGCGCTGCTGGTCGGGAAGAGGCTGGCCTAGTGTCCTTCTTCCCGCCGGGGGGGAGAAGGTGGGCGGCGCAGCCGCTCGGATGAGGGGGATGTTTGATGTGGACTCGCCGCCAGCCGGTCCAGAGCTGAATCACCCCTCATCCGCCCTTCCGGGGCACCTTTCCCCCAAGGGGAGAAGGAACGATTCACAGTTTGATCTCGACGTGCGGCAGAAATTGGAGGCCAAGAATCACTTCGTGAGTCAACGTTACAGCCATGAACGCCGTCGCCACCCTCGCCGATCTGCAGGCCCGCACGGGCGCCGTGGCGGCCGATCATCCGGAGTGGCAGTACCTGAACCTGCTGCGCGACATCCTCGACAACGGGGCGCGGCGGGATGACCGGACGGGGACCGGGACGCTGGGGGTGTTCGGACGGCAGATGCGGTTCGACCTGTCGAAGGGCTTTCCGGTCCTCACGACCAAGAAGCTGCACCTGCGGTCGATCATCGTCGAGCTGCTGTGGTTCCTGCGCGGCGAGACCAATATCGGCTGGCTGAAGGACAATGGCGTCCGCATCTGGGACGAATGGGCCGACGCCGAGGGCGAACTGGGGCCGGTCTACGGCAAGCAGTGGCGCTCGTGGGCGGCGCCGGACGGGCGGGTCATCGACCAGATCGAGAAGCTGATCGAGGGGCTGAAGACCAATCCCAACGGGCGGCGGCACATCGTGTCGGCGTGGAACCCGGCCGATGTGGACGACATGGCCCTGCCGCCGTGCCACTGCCTGTTCCAGTTCTTCGTCGCGGACGGAAAGCTGAGCTGCCAGCTGTACCAGCGCAGCGCGGACGTCTTCCTGGGGGTGCCGTTCAACATCGCCTCCTACGCGCTGCTGACCATGATGGTGGCGCAGGTCACGGGCCTGAAGCCGGGCGAGTTCGTGCACACCTTCGGCGACGCGCACCTGTATCTGAACCATGTGGAGCAGGCGGAGCTGCAGTTGAGTCGCGAACCGCTGCCGCTGCCGGTGATGACCATCAAGCCGAAGGACGACCTGTTCGCCTACCGGCTGGAGGACTTCGTGCTGGAGGGTTACGAGCCGTGGCCGCACATCAAGGCGCCGGTGGCGGTCTGAAGCCATGGAGCTGAAGACCCTGCAGGCCGACGTCCTGCGCATCTCCGACATCTATGCGGCCGAGCACGGCATCGAACGGTCGGGGGACTGGGCGCTGCTGAAGGTGCAGGAGGAGCTGGGCGAGCTGACGGCCGAGCACCTGCGCATGAGCGGGCGGGCGCGGGGGGCGGCGGACGCAGACAAGCTGGGCGACGAGGCGGCGGACGTGCTGGGCATGCTGCTGATCTATTGCGACCGGGCGGGGATCGACCTGGAGCAGGCGATGCAGCGGAAGTGGCTGCACTGGCTGGAGGGGCAGACGTGACTGCCCTGCCCCATCTCGCCCTCGTCGTCGCCCGGGCCCGCAACGGGGTGATCGGGCGGGATGGCGGGCTGCCGTGGCGGCTGCGCTCGGACCTGCAGCGGTTCAAGGCGGTGACCATGGGCAAGCCGTGCATCATGGGGCGGCGGACGTGGGACAGCCTGCCGCTGAAGCCGCTGCCGGGGCGGCTGAACCTGGTGCTGTCGAAGGACGAGTCGTTCGAGGCGAAGGGGGCGGTGGTCTGCACCACCCTGGACGAGGCGGTGGAGATCGCGCGCGAGACGGCCGAGGAGGACGGGGTCGACGAGATCTGCGTCATCGGGGGGACGGCGCTGTTCGGGATGGCGCTGCCGCGGGCGAAACGACTGTATCTGACCGAGGTCGAAGCCGAGCCGGAGGGGGACGCCGTGTTCCCGGCGTTCGACGAGGCGGCGTGGGTCGAGGTATCGTCGGAGGCGGTTCCCGCCGGAGAGAAGGACGACCACGACTTCGTCTTCCGCGTGCTGGAACGACGCTGAACGGGAGGAACCTGATGCTGATCGTCACCACCAACGACGTGCCGGGCCAGCGGATCGTGCGAACCCTCGGGCTGGTGCGGGGCATCACGGTGCGGTCGCGCAACGTCATCTCGGACGCCATCGGCGGGCTGCAGTCGATGCTCGGCGGCCGGGTCGGGGCCTACGTCAAGCTGGCCGAGGCGTCGCGGGCCGAAGCCTATGACGAGCTGGTCGAACACGCCCGGACCATGGGCGCCAACGCGGTCGTCGCCATGCGCTACGAGGCCAATGAGATCATGGAGGGCGTCACCGAGGTGCTGGCCTATGGCACGGCCGTGGTGGTCGAGCCGGAATGAACCGGCGGGGAGCGGCCCTCGCTGCGGTTCTCGCCGTGGCGGCCTGCGCCGCGCCGGAGCCGCCCGCCAGACCGACCAGCGCCGCGCCCGATGGCGACACGCCGCCGGAGCGGCCGACGCTGGTGGTCTGCGCGACCATCCTGGGCACGATGAGCAATGCGATCCGCGAGGGCCGAGCCACAGGCGACCACGCGGCGGTGCTGGCGGGCTACGCCGCCTATGGGCGCAAGGCGGCCGAGGTGATGGGCGACGAGGGCAGCCGGCAGGCCATCGGCAGCTCCTACGCCTTTTATGACTCGCTGACGCCGGCCCAGCTGTCCGCGGCGTCGGACATGTGTCTGGCGGCGGTGGACAGGGAGTTCGCGGAAGACGACTGGTGGTGACCACCCGCCTGGTGCAGGGTTCGCCGGCGCGCCCGCGGCGGGGCGAAGGTCGGGGGACCTGGGATGGGCATTTTCAACTGGCTGACCGGTAGTCGACCCGCGCCCGCGGGCGTGCCGCGGGAGTCGGCGGCGGCGCTGCGCAAGCGGCTGCTGGGGCTCAACCGGGACACCGCGCCGTTCGTGATCCGCGACGGGAAGGCCGAGGGCGTCGACCTGGTCGCCGAATGGAAGATCGTCGACGCCCAATGGTACGAGATCTTCGCCAAGGCCGGCGTCCAGCGGGTGTTCAAGGTGCTGATGAAGGTCGACGAGTCGCGCGGCGTGGTGCGTTCGGCCGACCAGGAATGGGAGGTCGAATGGCGCGCCGGCGTGCCGGAACTGATCCTCGCCGCCTCGGGGTTCCGGGGCCAGAAGTGGGAGATGAGCTTCGAGACCGTCTACGCCTTCCGCGAGGACGGGTCGTGGGGCGAAATCTATGACTACGCATTCAACACCGGCGAGATCAAAGGCCCGCTGAAGAAGGCCATGGCGGAGGGCGGCTGGGGCTGGAAGGGCGTGGCGTTCGGGAAGCTGTGACGTCCGCCCGGTCGGGCGCGAACTCGGCCAGAAGGGCGTCGTGCAGGATCAGATCCTCGAGCGGACGGCGGAGGTCGTGGATTTCGCCCGACAGCCACCCGCCCTCCGAACCCAGCCGGTGGAAGGCGTGGTGGTTCAGGCCCTCGTCCCAGCCGTCGTTCGGGCCGAACAGGGCGCGATGCAGGTCGAGCGGCGCCTCGGGCGGCGGCAGGAAGCGCCACACCGGCGGCGCGTCGCGGGTGAGGATCTGGTGTTCGGCCATGACCTTCACCAGCACGAACCACCAGAACGGCAGGGTCTCGTCAGACGCCGCGATACGGGTCCGAAGCTCGGCCGCGAGATCGACGACTCCGAGGCCGGTCAGCCGCATGGCCTGACCGGTGGCGTTCGGCTGGTCGCTCCAGATCATTGGATAATGATCGGCCCAGAACAGGTCGTGCAGTCTGTCGCGGCCGGCGGCGCCGAGCAGACCGACGGCGAGGATCACTCCGGCCATGCAGTCGGTCGATGGCAGGATCGTCCTGCCGTCATCGACGAGAAAGCGGTCGATCAGCTCCCCGTCGCCGATCCAGCCGGCGAGGCCGGGGAGGTATTCGGGGAACAGGCCGCGGCCGATGCAGGTCTCCACGGCGGCGCGGACCTCGTCCTCCATGCCGTCCGGCGAGAGGTGGACCAGGCCGTCGAGGGCGGCCGGGGCCGTGTCCCAGTTCGGCTCGCAGGCGTAGCGGAACAGCATCCGCCGCGTCGACTCCAGCCCGGCCCAGCCGAACGCCCACAGAAGGGCCGAATCGGCCCCCTCGACGAGCCGGCCGCCATCGACGAAGCGGTCATGGAGGCGTTCGACCATGACGGCGCCGCCATGCCGGGCCACCGGATCGACCAGGTCGCCATTGGCCGCGGGATCGGCGAGCAGGACAGGCAGCAGGGCCTCGGCGTCGGCCGGGCCGCCGTGCGTGGAGACGATATCCAGCACGACCCCCCGCTCCAGCGGATGGAGACCTTCGGTCAACAGGCGTCGGGTGGAATTCAGCATGGCGGCGCAAGCTAGACGGTCGCGCGGCCCGGGCAAGGCGCCGTCAGGTTTCGAAAGGCCGATCTAGACGCCCAGCACGTCCGCGACGCGAGCGGCCACCACGGCGAAACGGCGCGCGACCTCGCCGTCCGGATGGGCGCTGACCAGCGGCCGCCCCGCGTCGCCCGCGGCGCGCAGGGCGGCGTCGAGCGGCAGGTCGCCGAGGAAGGGCACGCCGAGACGGCCAGCCTCGGCCTCGGCCCCGCCGCGGCCGAAGACGTCGCCGGACATGTTCTCGATCAGGCCGAGGGTCGGGACGCCGACCTTCTGGAACAGGACGTGGGCGCGACGGGCGTCGGCGAGCGCCACTTCCTGCGGGGTGGAGACGATGACGGCGCCGTCGAGCGGAGTCTTCTGGATCAGCGTCAGCTGGACGTCGCCGGTGCCGGGCGGCAGGTCGACGACGAGGACGTCGAGCGGTTGATCCTCCGCGCCCCAGCGGGTCTGGGTCAGCATCTGGGTCACGGCCTGGGAGGCCATGGGGCCGCGCCAGATCATGGCGTCGCTGGCCGCCGTCAGCAGGCCGACGGACATGATCTTAAGTCCATGGGCGAGGTGGGGCTGCATCATGCCGTCGCGATATTCCGGCTTGCCCGAGACGCCGGTCATGGTCGGCAGGGAGGGGCCATAGACGTCGGCGTCGAGCACCCCGACCGACAGGCCGCGCGCGGCGAGGGCGGCCGCGAGGTTGACGGCGACGGTGGACTTGCCGACCCCGCCCTTGCCCGAGGCGATGGCGAGGACGCGGCGGACGTGGGCCGGGCGGTCGGTGGGAACCGGCGCCTTGGGCCGCGTCTGATCGACGGCCTGGGGCGACAGGGAGGCGGTGCGGGCGGGCTTCGCAGGGGCGGTTTCGGCGGTCAGGACCACGGACACGCGGGCCATGCCGGGGATAGCCTTCAGCGCGGCCTCGGCGGCGTCGCGAACCGGGGCGTAGAGGGCCGTGTCGCCGGCCGGGACCTCCATGACGAAGCCGGCGCGGAGCCCCTCGGGCGCGGGCGCCACGGTCAGGCCCTGGACGAGGCCGGCGGCGGACAGCCCCTGCCCGCTCTTCGGGTCGATGACGGCGTCGAGGGCGGCGATGACGCGGTCGCGATCGAGGGGGCGGTCGGACAAGGGATGATCCTGATGGGTTGCCGGGTCGGGGCCCGCGTTCTATCGCCGAACGCCCCCTGCCCGCGAGCCCGCATTTGACCGCACTCCCGATCACCACGCCCGTGACGCTGATCGCCGGCCCGACCGCCTCGGGAAAGTCGGCGCTGGCGCTGGAGACGGCTGAGCGGACCGGGGCTGTGATCGTCAACGCGGACAGCCAGCAGCTCTACGCCGACCTGCGGGTGCTGAGCGCGCGGCCGTCGGATGATGAGGAGGCCCGGGCGGAGCACCGGCTGTACGGGGTCGCCGACGCCGCCGACGCCTGGTCGGTGGGGCGCTGGAGCCGGGCGGTGCTGCCGGTGCTGGAGGCGCTGACCGCCGCGGGGCGGCCGGCGCTGCTGGTGGGTGGCACGGGCCTGTATTTCACGGCCCTGACCAAGGGGTTGGCGGACATTCCGGATGTGCCGCCTGCGGTCAGGGAAGCGGCGGGCCAGCTATACGACCGGCTCGGCGAAGCGGCGTTCCGGGCGCAGCTGGCCGAGGTCGACGCGGCGGCGGCGGGGCGGATCGAGGCGGGCGACCGGCAGCGGCTGACCCGGGCGTGGGCGGTGGCGGCCCACACCGGTCGCGCGCTGAGCGACTGGACGGCGAAGACCAGCCCGCTGCTCAAGCCGGGAACGTGGACCGGCTGGGTGGTCGAACCGGACCGGGAGACTCTGTACGCCAACTGCGACGCTCGGGTCGCGCGGATGGTCGAGGCGGGGGCGCTGGACGAGGTCAGGACGCTGGCGGCGCGCAAGCTGGACCGCAACCTGCCCGCGATGAAGGCGGTGGGGGTGCGTGAGTTCGCGGCCCATCTGGCGGGGGAAATCCCGCTGGCGGCGGCGGTGGAGGCGACCCGGCAGGCCACGCGCAACTACGCCAAGCGGCAGCTGACCTGGTTCCGGAACCAGACCCCGGACTGGAAACGCGCAGTCATGGTTGTCAACAACCCACTGTGCTTATAGGGTTTCCCTGTTTCAATCTTCGGAGCCCGCGATGCATTTCCTGTTTTTCGCCCTCGCCCTGTCGGTGCAGCAAGCTCCGCAGACCCCGAGCGCCCAGCCGAGCACGGCGGCAGCTCCGAACACGGCGGCGGCCCAGACCGAGGCTCCCGCGGAGGATCCGGAAGAGCGCGTGGTGTGCCGGCGTGAACACGTCGTGGGGTCGAACCGGCGCCAGCAGGTCTGCATGACGGTGCGCCAGCGCGCCCAGCTGAGGGACGAGAGCCGACGCCAGGCGGACAGAACCGGACGCGGCAACGACCGGCAGGACATCCCCGTCCATCCCGTCGCGGGAATGTAGGCGTACCGACGGGTCTTTTCCCGCCGACCAATCGTCCCTATATTGGGTCTGTCCGGGTTCGCCCGGACTATGGCGATAAACGCGCCTGTAATAAGCGGACCGGACCCGGGTGCGATTCCCGGCGGCTCCACCATTTCCTCCCGTGTATCGGCGGGCGGTGCGGGGCCGACTAGCATCGACGGACGTGTAAAGAGGACTGCTTTCGCTCGTGTTGGCCCAGCGCACCGGGCCTTTAACTAACTGCGAACGATAACTTCGCTGGAGAAGTCGCTCTCGCCGCGTAAGCGGTTCGGGTGATTTCGAACACTTAAGTCCTCGGGGTTCAGATCCCGGGGCGGGGCCGCCGGGAGCCTGGCAACAGAATCCCGGCACTTTCCTTTCCAGTTTACCGTCTCGCCATCTTCCGCCCGCGCCGCTGCGCGGCTAAACCCTCCGACTGTGAAGCCGAGGGACCCGATGGCCGACGAGACCCCGCCAGTCGACGAGATGCACTATGAGCAGCTGGCGCAGGACGCCCTGCGCGGCGTCATCCGCTCGGCGCTGGAGCGCGCGGCCCTGCCCGAGGGCATCCCCGGCGCGCACCATTTCTATGTGACGTTCAGGACCCGCGCGCCCGGCGTCAGCGTGCCGCCCGACATCCTGGCCAAATATCCGGACGAGATGACGGTCGTGCTGCAGCATCAGTACTGGGACCTGAAGGTCGAGGCCGACCGCTTCTCGGTGATGCTGAAATTCGGCGGCATGCCGAAGGTGCTGTCGATGCCCTATACGGCGGTGACCCGGTTCTACGATCCGTCGGTGCAGTTCCTGCTGCAATTCGAGGCGCCGGCCGAGGTCGAGGAAGTGGCGGGCCCGGAGCCGGACGTGTCCGACGCGCCGCCCCCGCCCGCCGGCGACGACGGGCCCAAGGTCGTCTCGCTGGACCAGTTCCGGAAGAAGTAGGCCGCCGCCCCGGCCGACCGATCGCAAGGGCCCGCGGAATGACGCTGACGACAGACGAACAGGGGTGGTCGCTCGCCGCCTGCCATTGCAGGACCGTGCGGTTCCGGGTGCGGCTGAGCGACGGGCTGGACAGCGCGCGGCGCTGCGACTGCTCGCTGTGCCGGATGCGCGGGGCGGTGGCGGTGACGGCCGGGCTGGGCGGGATCGAGGTGCTGGAGGGGGCGGAGGCGCTGGCCGAATACCGGTTCAACACCGGGACCGCGCGGCATTATTTCTGCTCGAAATGCGGGATCTATACGCATCACCGCCGGCGCTCGAACCCGGGCGAGTACGGGGTCAATGCGGCGTGTCTGGAAGGGGTCAGCCCGTTCGACTTCGCCGAGGTGATCGTCAACGACGGGGTGAACCATCCGAGCGACGGCGGCGGCGGGGTGGTCGGGGTGTTGCGGTACGAGCGGCTGAAGGGCGACTGATACTGGACAGACACCCGAGGCGGAGAACTCTGCATGAGTGCAGACGGTGCGCTCTGGGATCGGAGGGAATGGCTGCTCCCGACCCGTTGCGGACCTTCAGGGGCGCAGCTTCAAAGGCCCCCAATCGAGACCGATTACCCTACTCGTGAGACATACTTGAGGCGGACTGTCTCACTCCATGGCCCGCCGTTAACGGACCGCTCGTTACGAAAAGCAGCTCCGCCATCCACCGGCCAGATGTGGGAGCGGCTCTGGACCAAGCCTGCGTCGGTGCGCCATTCGCCGAGGCAGGTGAGTCCCTGCAGTTCGTTCGCAAAACATGTCTCCGAGCGACTGCGGCCGTTCTGTGCGTAATGGTGGTAGGTGTAATTGTTCGTCGCGGCTGACCAGCCAAAGATGCTCACGCTGTGATCCGGGGTGCCCCCCGTCTGATCCACGGTTTCGCACACCACGAAGCTGCGCTGGTGATACCAGCGGCAGGTCTCGCGGTAGCCAGCCTCCGAACCCTCTATCGTCCAGTCGTTCACGAGAAAGGCTAAGGGTCGCTCGACTTCAGGAGGATGCGCGCCCGCCGCCAGCTGCGGCTCCGCTATCATCATCGTGGCGATCAGCGCGGTCAGGCTCATCGGCGGCACTCTATTCGTTTGCGGGAGGATGCCAGCCAATCGAGGCAGAGTCACCCTGGTCGCAGGTGAATGTCCGCTCCCCACCCTTGGCGGAATTTCGGAGCGTCCGCTTTCGGTCGCGGCCACAACGAGCGCCTCGTGGGCCCCCTTGACCCCGTCCCGACCCTCCCCATCTTCCAACGCACTGTTTCAACAACGAAAGGAGGTGGTCGAATGTCTCATTGTCTCACGCCGCGCGCGGCCCGTCGGATGAGCCCGGCCTCCCCTCTGGCGGGGGCTGTCGCCTGACGAAGCCGTTCGCCGGCTGACAATGGAA
>DASRXE010000082.1:0-4076 GCA_035654315.1 Brevundimonas sp. | reverse complement strand
CGGCGATGGAGACGCCCGGGTCGCGGCGGCGCTGGACGGAATGAACGGCTTCACCCTGGTGCTGGCCGGGGCGAAGATCTGGCAGGAGCACGCGATCGAGCCCCGCTTCGTGCTGGACCGGCATCCTGAGATGCGGGTCGCGGACTGGAGGGACCAGTGACCGAGCCCGCCGAAGTCCGCGTCGAGAAGCGCTTCCGCCATCCGCGCGAGCGGGTGTTCGACGCCTTCCTCGATCCGTCCCGGGTGGGCGAGTGGCTGTTCCATACGCCGGACGGCGTCATGGAGCAGACCGACTATGATCCGCGGCCCGGCGGGTCGTTCGCCATGTTCGAGCGACGCGGGGCGGACCTGGCGCAGCATTTCGGACGATTTGTGGCGATCGAGCGACCCGCGCGCGTGGTGTTCGACTTCTGGGTCGGCGAGGCGCCGGATGAGCCGACCCGGGTCACGGTGGCCTTCGCGGCCGACGACGAGGGCTGCGTGGTGACGCTGACCCACGACCTGGCCCCGGCGTGGGCGTCGTATGCAGAGCGGACGACCGCGGGCTGGACCATGATCCTGGAGGGCCTGGCGAGGATTGTGGGAGACTGACCGATGGCGGATTGGCTGGACCAGCTGGTCGGCGAATGGACGTTCGAAGGCCGCAGCGTCCCGGATGCGCCCGAGTATCGCCGGACCGGAACCGAGAGCGTCACGCGGCGCGGGGCCTGGGACCTGATGGTCAATGGCGCGACTTCATGATCACCGACTACCGCCGCAGGACCTGAACTGGAGACGCACGATGATCACCGCCGCCGCGCCCTTCCTGATGTTCCAGGGCCGTTGCGAGGAGGCCCTGACCTTCTACGCCGCGACCGTTCCCGGAGCCCGGATCGCCGCCCTGGACCGGAAGCCCGACGGCACGGTGGCCATGGCGCGGCTGTCGGTAGCCGGGCTGGAGATCATGGCCAACGATTCCCCGCCGGTTCACGCGTTCGACTTCACCCCGTCCACCTCGACCTTCCTCACCGTCGACGCGCCGGAGGATGTGGACGCCCTGGCCGCGGCCCTTGGCGAGGGCGGCAAGGCGCTGATGCCGCCGGACGACTACGGATTTTCGCGGCGGTTCGGCTGGGTGCAGGACCGCTTCGGGGTCTCCTGGCAGATCAACGCCCCGGCGTGACGATCAGGACGCGATGGCGCCTGCCCTGAGCGCCGCCTGAACCGCCAGCGCCTGCACCGTCTCGCGCACGTCGTGGACCCGGATCATCGCCGCGCCGTTGCGGGCGGCCTCCAGGGCCAGCGCCACAGAGCCGCCGAGGCGGTCGGCGGGATCGGTGGCGGTCGGGTCGATCGCCTGGATGGTGCGCTTGCGGCTGGCCCCGTAGAGGATCGGAAAGCCGAGGGCGGCCAACCGATCCAGATGAGCGGTCAGGATGAGATTGTGCTGCGCGGTCTTGCCGAAGCCCAGACCGGGATCAAGCCAGATGCGCTCCCGCGCCACGCCCGCCGCCATGGCCGCCTCGGCCCGGCTGGCTAGCCAGCCGGCGACCTCGGCGACGACGTCGTCGTAATGGGGGGCGGCCTGCATTGTGCGCGGCTCGCCCCTCATATGCATCAGAGCCACGTCGCAACCGAGTTCCGCGGCGGTGGTCAGGCTCTCCGGCGCGAGGCCCAGCGCCGTGACGTCGTTCCACATCGTCGCGCCGGCGGCGACGGCGATGCGCGCAACGGCGGGCTTCATGGTGTCGACGCTGATCGGTCCTGCCCAGCGGGCGCGCAGTCCTTCGATCACCGGGACAACGCGGACGATCTCCTCGGCCGTCTCGATCGGCTGGGCTCCGGGCCGGGTGCTTTCCCCGCCGACATCGAGCCAGTCGGCGCCCTGCTCGACGAGTCGCAGGCCATACGCCACGGCCGCCTCGACGGTGGCGTGCCGTCCGCCGTCCGAAAAGCTGTCCGGCGTCACATTGACGATGCCCATGACCCGCGGCGTCACGAGGATTTCCCCTGCGGATGGAAGGTCTCGCCGCGGCGGAGCATATCGACGAAGCGGGCGATGGCGCGCTCGCGGCTGGCCGGCGTCTTGAGCGCCTGCAGGCGGAAGATCAGGGCGAACCGGTTCTGGGCGGTCAGGGTTTCGAATGTGGCCCGGGCCTCGGGCACGGCGTCGATCGCGGCCATGAGGTCGTCCGGGACGGTCGAGCCCTTGACCCGGTAGGCCTGGTCCCAGCGCCCGTCGGCCTTCGCCGCCTCGACCTGTTTGAGGCCGTGCTCCGTCATTCGCCCCTCGGCGATCAGGCGGGCGACGTTGTCGACGTTGATCTGGCTCCACACGCTCTTCCGGCCGCGCGGCGTGTAGCGCTGGAGGAAGCTGACCTCGTCCAGCCCCTTGCGGATGGCGTCGATCCAGCCCCAGCACAGGGCGACGTCGATCGCCTCCCTGGGCGTGATGGACGGCGTGCCGGATTTGACCTTGTAGATACGGATCCAGACCTCGGTCTGGCGGTCGTGATGACGGGCGAGCCAGTCGTGGAAAGCCCCGGCGTCGGAGAAGGCGTGGACATGGTCCGGATCGACCGTGACGGGCGCCATCAGTCCTTGCCCCCGATCAGCGCGCCGATGGCTTCAAGATAGGCGCCAAAGGCGCGGCGACCCTCGCGGGTGATCGACACCCGGGTCAGCGGCTTGTTGTTGACGAAGCTCTTGGCGATGGCGACGTAGCCCGCCTCCTCCAGCTTCTTGAGATGGACCGAGAGATTGCCCTGGGTGGCCTCGAGCACGGTTTTCAGCTCGGTGAAGTCGGCGACATCGACGTCCGACAGATAGACCATGATCCCCAGCCGCATGCGGCCGTGGATGACCTCGTCGATCCGTCCGAGATCGGCCAGCCCCATGGTTCAGGCCGCCGCCTTCGACCCGCCGCGGGCGTCGCGGAACATGATCCAGCCCGGCAGGGCGAACAGGGAGAACAGGGCGACGGTGCAGACGCCGAGATACCACATGGGCTCGCGGACCAGCACGCCGAGGGCGACGGCGGTGGCCCAGCCGCCGAGCGCGACCGCCAGCATCCAGCCCTTCTTCTTGAGGATCCACGCCATGTACCAGGCCGCGGCCTGGAGGGCGAAGACGATGGCGGCGTAGTAGAGCCAGATGGCGAAATCCTGATCGCGCCAGGCGCCGACGCCGAAGACGATAATGACGGCGCTGTTGGCCAGGCCGGTGGCGCTGAAGGCCGCGTTGAGCGAGCGGGTCGCCAGCGGGCCCCGGTTGGGCGGGCCGTCCCTGCGGTCCTTCAGGATGGCCCAGGTCAGCACCGCCAGGAAGGCGACGGTGATCATGACGACGAAGCCGAGATTGGCGAGATCGGGCCAACGGATCAGCCCCGTCGCCTGACCGATGTGGAACAGGCACTGCAGGCCGTAGAGCAGCCCGCCGGCGAGATAGCAGATGGCGAGCGTCATGGAGGTCCGCCCGCCGCCCTCGACGATCGAGCGCATGAAGGCGAGGTCGTCCTCGGGGGAATGCAGTCGGGGCCTGGCGGGCATGGCGATTCTCCGAAGCCGGCTCGCCATGGGGTGGACGAGCCGGAGAGCGAAATCGGTTCGATGGACGGGTCAATCAAACCCGGATTTCGCTCAATCCAGTGTGGACCATTTTCTGGATTCGGATCGAACCGATCCGAAACAAAAATGGTCTGGTGTTGGCAAGCTAATCGGCCGGCAGGGCGAGCGGTTCGGAACGACGGCGCCAGGGTATGCGCCGTCCGTTCAGCCATCGGCCCACGAAGCTGTGACGGACCAGCAGTTCATAGCTGAGCAACGCCACGGCCATGACCCCAACGACCCCGGCTGTCAGCTTGACCCACCATGGCCAGGACGCGTTCAGCAGCATGACCTGACCGGCCATCACCAGCGGCAGGTGGACGATGTAGATCCAGTAGGAGGCGTCGGCGAGGTAGCGCCGCACCCGGCTCACGCCCGAGAAGAAGCGCAGCGCCAGGGCGGTGACGGCCAGTGTCGAGGCGAACACGGCCACTGACACAATCGCGGCCAGACCGGCCTTGGCCTGAACGTCCGTCACCGGCGCCAGTTCGG
>DASRXE010000081.1:0-20401 GCA_035654315.1 Brevundimonas sp. | reverse complement strand
GGGCTCGAAAGCCAGCAGCCAGGCCTCGCCACCGGGGCTGCCGGGGTTGAGATGGGTGCGGGCGGCGAGACGCCAGCGGTCGAAGGCGGGCGGGGTCCAGTCCGCCTCAACCGCGCGGCCGGTGACGGCGCCGAGCTGATGCTGCCAGTGGCGGATGGCGCCGGCGTCGCCATTATCGACCTCGACGCGGTCGAACAGGGGCGTGGCGCCCGAACGCTGCAGCCAGCTGTCGAGGGCGCGGCCGAAGCCGCAGAAGTCGGCGTAGGTGCGGTCGCCGAGGGCCAGCAGGGCGTAGCTGACGCTCGACAGGTCGGCGGGCGCGCTCATGTGTCGGCGCATGAACCCCGAGATCGGGTCCGGACCGTCGCCCTCGCCGGTGGTCGAGGCGATGATCAGGACGCGACCGGCCGCCCTCAGAGCCTCAGGATCGAGGTCGCCAAGTGGAGCGACGCGGGCGGGAACACCGGCCCTGGACAGGCTGGCGGCCGTCATCCACGCCAGCTCCTCGGCGTGGCCGGTCTGGCTGGCGAAGGCGACGAGAAGGGCGTCGGCGGCTTCGGCGGGGGCGAGGGCGGCGGCGCGGGCGGCGGCGGCGCGGCGGGCGCGGGCGCGGGTCCACGCGACGGCGGCGACGGTCCCCAGCCACAGGGCCACCGCCACGGCGGCCCACAGCCAGCGAACCGGATCGGCGGTCACGCGCCCTCGTCGAGCATGGCGGTGAAGGCGGGGGTGACGGTCTCGGTCAGGCCGTCCGGGCCGCGCACGACGAAGGCGGCGGCGATGGCCATCGCCTCGGCGAAGGCGGGGCCTTCCTGCGGGCCCATGACCGTCAGGGCCGTGGCCATGGCGTCGGCGTACATCGCCGTATCGGCGAGCACGGTGACCGAGGCGACGCCGTTGTCGACCGGGCGGCCCGTTCGGCCGTCGAGGGTGTGGCTGTAGGTCTGGCCGGAGACCTCAAAGCGCCGCACCCAGTCGCCAGAGGTGGCCACGGCCAGATCGAAGAGGGCGGCGACGGTCCGCGGGGCGGGGGCGCCGGGCGCCTGTTGCAGTTCGGCCCACCACGGGCGGCCGTCAGGTTTGACGCCGGCGCCGCGCAGCTCGCCGCCGATCTCGACGAGATGGTCGGACGCGCCCAGGGCGGTCAGGCGTTCGGAGACCTTGTCGACAGCGTGGCCCTTGGCGATGCCGGAGAAGTCGAGCCGGACCCCGCCGAGCTGCTGCGCGCCGCGGGCGTTGCGGTTGAGGCGCAGTCGGCCCCAGCCACCGAGGGCGCGGGCGGCGGCGATCTCCTCTTCGGAGGGCGCGGTGACCTGGCCGGAGGCGTCGGGCGCGCGGGGGCCGGGCGGGCCGAAGCCCCACAGGTCGACCAGGGCCCCGAGCGTCGGATCGACCGCGCCATTGGTGTCGTCGGCGAGATCGAGGGCGGCGTTGAGCAGCGTCCAGAACGGCTCGGATACGGCCCAGAAGCCGGCCGGCGCGGCGTTGAAGCGCGACAACTCCGAGCGCGGCTCCCAGTGGCTGAAGAGCATGACGATGCGATCCAGCTCTTCCTCGATGGCCGACTGGAAGGCGCTGCGGCCGAGACCCGGGGGCGGAACAAGGCGGACGGCCCAGGTGGTGCCCATGCTCTCGCCGGTGAAGTCCTGGATCAGGTCCGACGGCGGGCGCGTGGGCGCCCTGCCGTGGGTCGGGATCAGCACGCGGTTGTGCGCGCGTGGTCCCGCCTCGCCGATGACGACAGGCGGCGGGGTCGAGCGGGCGGAGGAGGACGGGCCGTCGGTCAGGGCAGGATTTCCATGACGGCGACGTACTGGGCGCTGGAGGCGATCGTGTCGCCCTGGGCCGGCGTGCGGACAGAGGCGTTGAGCCAGTACATGCCGGGCTCGGTCCAGGCGACCGTGAAGGCGCCGTCGGCGCCGGTGGTCACGGTCATTTCTTCGGGGTTGTCGCGGTAGCGCGTGCCGCCGCGGGCGACCGTGACCTCGACGCCCGAGGCGGGAAGGCCGTCGATCGACAGCTTGAACGTGGCGGGCTCGCCGGCGACCAGATCGTTGGGGTGGGTGACCGGGATCAGGACCAGACCGTCGGCGGGGTTGGTGAAGACCGTGTCCGTCGGGGCGCCGAGGGTGACGAAGGTCTCGATCCGGTTCGACGTGCGGGTGGCCACGACCTCGGTGGCGTCGGCCGGGAGCGCGCCCGGGAATTCGGCGGCCTGGCCGCGCCAGCGCTTTTGCTCGCCATTCTGTTTGTAGGTGGCGGTGACGCCGTTCATGACATTGGCGACCTTCCAGGTGCCCGGCTGGGTCAGGTGCAGGTCGAAGGTCGAGCGGTAGCGGCCGCGCATCATGTTTTCCGGCTGGGCGGTCGAGCCGTCCGGCGCGGTGATGACCAGGCCGTCGAGGCGCATGGCGGCGTGGTCGGGAATGAAGACCCCATTCGACATGCCGGCGTCGAAGCCGACCCAGGCGTCCGTGCCCGAAAGGACGGTCGCGGTCGGGGCCAGCCAGGCGCGGTGGGCCTGGGCCGACATCGGCAGGGCGAGGGTCGCGAGGGCGGCGAGGAGGGCTAGGGGCTTCTTCATGGCGGGCTTCCTTTAGCGGGTGACGGTGACGCTGACGGCGCCGAGTTCGTTGGAGCCGGAGGCGCGGCCGGTGTTGGCGGCGCCCCAGCGGAAGGGCACGCGGACGGACTCACGGCCGCCTAATTCGCGGGCCGCCTCGACGACCATGACATAGTCGCCGGCCGGGAGGTTGCGCAGCCGGGCGCCGGGGACCGAGACGGTGTGCCGGCCGGGGGCCTTGGTGGCGCTGGAGATTCCGTCGGCGGGCAGGGTCATGGCGCGGCCGCCGCGTCGCCACCATGTGCGCATGTCCTTGAGCCAATCCTTGCCGTCGCCTTCGCGGTTGGCGGTCTGCTGATACCAGACGGCGAGGGTGCGCACGGCGGTATTGTCCGGCCGCTCGATCCACACCGCGACATAGGGGCGGTGGTAGGCGGCCACCGACAGGCGGGGAACCTCGATCGATACGTTGAGGTCTGCGGCGAAAGCCGGCGCGGCGAAGGCTCCAGTCGCGGCTGTGGCGGCGGCTGTGACGGCGAGGGTGAGCTTGCGCATGGGAAACACTCGTTCGGCGGTCAGTGAATGAACAGCAGGGCGATGACGGCGGGGATCAACAGGCCAAGGCCAAGCAGCGGCCATGTCGAGGGGCGCTGGCGGGCGTGGAGCCAGGTCAGGCCGAAGCCGGTGACGGCGAAGACCACGCAGGCGGCGGCGAAGATGTCGATGAACCAGTACCAGACCGGGCCGGTGTTGCGGCCCTTGTGCAGGTCGTTGAGCCAGGCGACGGCGCCGCGGGTGGTGCGTTCGCGCAGCGCCTCGCCGGTGGCGCGGTCTATGACCAGCCAGCCGTCGCCGCCGGGCTCGGGCAGGGCGACGTAGATCTCGTCGGCGGTGGTCTCGGTGGGGCGGCCGGCAATGCGGACCTTGAGCGCGCCGGACGCCCAACGGGCCACGGCCTCGGGGACGGGGTCGGTGGTCTCTTCGGGGAAGGCGGTCAGGCGTTCGAGCAGGGGCGCGGGCAGGACGGCGGTCTGTTCGACGGTGACCGGCTCGGCGGGAATGTCGGCGGCGTGGTTGAGGGTGACGCCGGTGACCGCGAAGAGCAGCAGGCCGATCAGGCTGAGCGCCGCCGAGATCCAGTGCCACTGGTGCAGCTGTTTGAGCCAGAACGAGCGTCTGGCGTTGAGGGCCTTCGGGGGCCGGACGGGCGCGGTGGCTTCGGTCACGTCCGGCTTGTGCCGAAGTTGCGAACGGTTTGCAATAGCGTCAGAGCGAGAGCCGGACGCCGAGGCTGAGGGTGCGCGGGGGGGCGAAGCCGGAGACGCCGTCGCCAGTCTCGGACACCTCGACCTCGGCGTCGAACAGATTGTAGGCGGCCAGCCAGACGGTGGTGGAGGGCGTCAGGGCCCAGTCGGCGCGGAGATCGACTATGGCGGCGGCGTCGAGGACGCGGCTGTTGAGGTCGTCGTCGAAGCGGCGGCTTTCCCAGCGCAAGTCGGCGGCGAGGGCGAGGCGCTCGACCGGGCGCCAGTCGAGCCCGGCGACAACGCTCCAGATCGGGGCCTGTGCGGGGCGCAGGCTGGTCAGTTGAGGAGCCAGCTCGCCGCCATCGACCCGGGCGTCGGTGGCGGACAGGGCGGCGCGGAGGGAGACGGCGTCGTTCAACTCGAAACGGCCGTCGATTTCCAGTCCGGTCGCCTCGATGGTTCCGGCGTTCATGCGCTGGCGCAGCACGCCGCCGGCGGGGACGAAGCCGGCGCGAGGGAAGGTTCCGGGGCCCTCGGCGAGGGTGACGTTGACGATGGCGTCCTCGATCTGCGTCCAGAAGGCGGTCGCGGTCAGGGCGGTGCGGTCGCCGACCCAGGCCCAGCCGGCCTCGACGCCGGAAAGGACCTCCGGAACGAGGGCGGCGTTGGCCTCGGTGATGTCGTTGCCGACCCGGAACGGGCGGTGCAGTTCGTTGAGGGTGGCGGGGCGGAAGCCGGTGTAGGCGGCGAGGCGCAGGGACTGGCCGGCGCCGATCTGGCGGCGGGCGGCGAGGCGGGCGCTGACCACCTCGCCGGAGCGGTCGGGGTCGGCCTCGTCGAGGGTTGGCAGGCCGGTGGCGAGGTCGGTCTCGTAGCGGCGCCCGTTCTCGTTGCGCCATGCGTCGTAGCGGACGCCGCCAGCGACCAGCCACGGACCGGCGCTCCAGGCGCTTTCGCCGTAGACGCCGGCGACCGAGGTCTCGCCACCGGCGATGCGGCCGCGGGTGAAGCCGGCGCCGAGGTTGCGGAACCGTTCGCGGGTCTCGCCCTCGTTGAAGCGAGCGTCGGCGCCGAGCTCCCATTCCAGCCGTCCGCCGAACAGGGGCAGGGCGGCGCGGCGCAGGGCGGCGTTGGCGCCCCAGCCCGTCGCCGGGGTCTCGTACTGCTCGGCCGCCGGACGCGCCGACGAGCGGTCGTCGGCCACAGCGACGAAGGTGTTGGTCATATCGCTTTCGCGCCGCCAGAGCTGGACCCGCCAGCCGGGACGGGCGCCCTGCGGGGCAAGGGCGGCGGTGGCGCTGAGGGCATTGCCGCTGGCGCTGGCCCGGCTGTTCTCGACCCCGGAGCCGCGCTCTTCCTCGAAGGCTGAGGCGCGCAGGGAAACGACGGCGGCGGAGACGGGAATATCGGCGCGCAGGGCGGCGCTGCGGACCTCAAGATCGAGCGGCCTGTCGGCGGCGCCGGCGCCGGCGTCCGGGCCACGCACGGGCACGTAGCCGTCGCTGGTCTCGTAGAGGCCCGAGGCGACCAGACGCAAGGGGCCGAGGTCGGCGCCGCCGGACCCGGCCAGGCGGGCGCCGCCGCGTTCGCTGATCGAGGCGTCGAGGACACCCCCGCCGTCACGTTCGCGCAACTGGATGACGCCAGTCAGGGCGCCCGCGCCGTACGGCCCGGCGCCCGAGCCGCGCACGATGTCGAGGCCGGACAGGCTCTCGGTCGGGACCTGCGACCAGATCACCCAGCCGCCGAACGGATCGTTCAGCGGCACGCCATCGAGGGTCACGAGGGTGCGGCCGGCGCCCGACGGCGCGATGGCGCGCAGGCTGATGCCTTGCGTGGTCGGATTGGCCGACTGGCTCGAGGTGCGGCGGAACAGGGAGACGGCGGGAACGGTCGCCAGGGCCTCGTCCAGCCGCTGCTGGTCGCCCAGATCTTCGTCGTCGAGGCGGATGACCGAGAAGGCGGCCTCGCCGGCGGCGGGCGGCAGGCGGGCGCCGGTGACGACGACCTCGGGCAGTTCGGGCGGGGGTATCTGAAGCATGAAGCGTTACAATACCCGGCTGGCGGAACGGTTGCCGGCTATCCCAGTCGCGCCAGCAGGTCGGCGGCGAAATTCGACAGGGTGTCGTCGCGGGCGCCCATGACGACGATGCGGTCGCCGGGCCGGGCCAGCTCGATCAGACGATCGCCGCAGGCCTCGCGGGTCGGCAGGGCCTCGGCGGCGCGGCCGGCGGCGCGGACGCCCGAGGCGATCTCCTCGCTGCCGACGGAGCGGTCGGTGGTGCCGCCGTAGTAGACCGGCTCGGGCATCAGCAGCACGTCGTCCGGGCGCAGCAGGCCGGCGAAGCCGTCGATGAACTCGGACTTCATCAGGCGAAGAGGCCCGAAGCCGTGCGGCTGGAACAGGATCAGCAGGCGGCCGTCGAAGGCGTGCAGGGTCTTGAGGGTGGCGGCGATCTTGTCCGGGTTGTGAGCGAAGTCGTCGATGACGGTGACGCCGTTGGCGACCCCGACCAGCTCCATGCGGCGGCGGATGCCGGCGAAGGTCTCGAGCGCGGCGACGGCCTTGTCCAGCGGCACGCCGACGGCGCGGGCGGCGCCGAGGGCGGCGAGGGCGTTGGCCACGTTGTGCGCGCCCGGGACCGGCAGGGTGACGGAGAGCTCGGTCCCCGTGGCGCGCTCGGTCAGGCGGAAGCGCATACCGGTCGGCAGCGGGTCGAGGTCATGGGCGGAGAGGTCGGCGGTCTCATTGCCCAGGGCGAAGGTGGCGACGGAGTCGCCGCGCCCGGCCTCGACCATGTGCTGGGCCAGCGCCGCCGTCTCGGGGTTGTCGAGGTTGAGGACGGCCGTGCGGGCGCGGCCGGTGAAGCCGCCGAACAGGTCGCGGAGCTCCTCCATCGACTTGTGATCGAGCGAGATGTTGGAGACCACGGCGACGGCCGGGTCGTAGCGGGCGATGGAGCCGTCGGACTCGTCGACTTCCGAGACGAACAGGTCGCGGCCGCCGATCAGGGCGCTGGCGAAGGGATGGTCGGCGTCGGCGAAATTCTTCATCACCGCGCCGTTCATCACCGTGGGCTCGCGGCCGGCCGTGTGCAGGATCCAGGCGATCATGCCGGTGATGGTCGACTTGCCGCTGGTGCCGGCGACGCCGATCGAGGTCGGGGCGGCGTTGAAGAGCTGGCTGAGCAGTTCGGGGCGCGTGACGACGCGGGCGCCGGCGCGGCGGGCGGCGCCGATGTCGGGGACGGTGTCCTCAATGGCGCCCGTGGCGACAACGATCTGGTCCGGGCGGGTGACGCCGGAGCCGTCCTGTGGATGCAGGGCGACGCCGTGGGCCTCGAGCCAGGCGAATTTCTCGGGGGTGCGGCCCTGGTCGCGCGAGCGGTCGGAGCCTTCGATCCGGCCGCCCTGGGCCTGGACGATCATGGCCAGCGGTAGCATGCCCGAGCCGCCGATGCCGCAGAAGAAATAGTCGTTCGCCATGACGGCTGAGTAGAGGCAGGAGACGACGAGGGGAAGGGATTGGTTCGACGGCCCGGCGCGGACTATGAAGGGGACGCACAGTCCGGGGGCCCGCCTTGAAGATCGGCATCGTCAACGCCAGTTCGCGCTTCAGCCGGGAGCGGGCGGACGCCGTGCATGACTGGTTCGCGGCCAATGTGCCCGACGGGTCGATCAAGGTGGTGTTCCACCCCGCCAGCTTCGGCAAGCACGGCCATTTCGGCGGCGACGACGTCAGCCGGGCGGCCGCCTTCATCGAATACGCCAACGATCCGCGGCTGGACGCGGTGTGGTTCGCGCGCGGCGGATACGGCTCGTGCCGGATCGCCGAGGCGGTGCTGCCGCGGCTGACCGAGGTGGCGCGCAAGAAGCGGTACCTCGGCTATTCGGACGCGGGGACTTTGCTGGCGGGGCTGTACAAGGCGGGCTTCCCGCATGTGGCGCACGGGCCGATGGCCTCGGACGCGGTGCGCAGCGACGCCACGGCGTGGCGGGCGCTGAACTGGCTGAAGCGCGGCGACCCGGCGTCGTGGGAGCCGTCGCTGCACGAGGACGCGCGCCCGGCCGTAGCCTTCAACCTGAGCATTCTGGACGCCCTGGTCGGCACCGCGCTGGAGCCGGACCTGAGCGGCCATGTGCTGATGCTGGAGGACGTGTCGGAGCCGCTGTATCGGATCGACCGGATGATGTTCCACCTCACCGGTCAGGCCTCGATTCGCAAGGTGGCGGGGCTGCGGATGGGGCGGGTGTCGAACATCGTGGAGAACGATCCGGAGTTCGGCCTGACGGCCGAGGAAATCGCCCGCTACTGGTGCCAGCGCTCGGGCATTCCGTACTTGGGCGCCGCCGACATCGGCCACGATCGCGACAACAAGGTCGTGCCGTTCGGGCCGCGGTAGAGGCGCGACAGCGGTGGCGCTGGCGCGCGGGCCGACGCGGCGTCATGTTCGCCGGGCATGAACCGTCGCAATTTCCTGATCCGCGCCGCTGGACTGGCCGCCGTCGTCGGCGGCGCCTGGTGGGCCCGCGAGACCCTGCTCTGGCCCGACCCGAATCTGGCCTTCGCCGACGATGGCGCGACGCCATGGCTGCCCTATGCCCGGCGGGCCAATGTGCCGACCGTGGCGGTCCGGGTGGCCGGGCGCGAAGTGATCGCCCTGATCGACACCGGCGCCCAGTATTCGGTCATCGATCGCGGGCTGGTCGAGGCCCTGCCGCCGCAGCAGCGGTCGGTCTTCGAGATGCCGCTGGTCGCCTATGGCGTCGGCGGCGGGACCCAGATGGGGCGGGGCACGACCGTGGACGTCGCCGTTCCCGGGCTGGCTATCCGCAAGCTGCGTGCAGCGATCCTGGACCTGGGGCCGCTGGCCTCGGACGGCGGACTGAACACGCCGCTGATCCTCGGCCGCGATATTCTGGAGCACCTGGTGCTGGCGCTCGATCCGCCGCGGCGGCACGTGCGGCTGATCGCGCGCGAGGCCTTCGTGCGGCCGCCCGATCTCGCACCGGTCGTCGTGAGGCGCACGGGCGGCGGAATGATCGCGGGGGTTACGGTCGAGGGGGCGACGGTCGACGCGGTGGTCGACACCGGCGCCTCGTCCCTGCTGGCGCTGGATACGGCGACGGCCCGGTCCGTCGGCCTGCTGGACGGACGACCGCAGGAGATCGGGACCAGCCTGGTGCTCGGCGGGGCCATGCGGGCGGCGGTGGTCGAGGCGCGCACGGTGACCTTCGCCAATCACCTGTACCAGCGGGTTCAGGTCGGGGTGTTCGATCAGCCGCCCCTGCCGAACTTCCCCGGCGCCCTGGTCGGGATGGAAGCCTTCGCGGGGCGGCGGGCGGCGTTCGATCTCGGGGCCGGCACGCTTCACGTATCACAGCCGTTGGATCTGACGGTGGGGAAGTAGGGTAGATCGACCCTCGGCCCTACCCCGCTACAGCGCCGAGAAGGTGTCGCAGGCGGCCGGGTCGCCGGACTGGTAGCCGCGCCGCAGCCACTCGACCCGCTGCGCCGACGAACCGTGGGTGAAGCCTTCCGGCACGACCTGTCCGCCCTGGCGCCGCTGCAGGGTGTCGTCGCCGATGGCCGAGGCGGTGCGCAGGCCCTCCTCGAGATCGCCCGCCTCCAGCGCCACGGCGCCGTTCGAGACGGCGGCGGCGTTGGCGGCCCAGACGCCGGCGTAACAGTCGGCCTGGAGCTCCAGCGCGACGGAATAGCGATTGGCCTCAGCCTGGCCCGAGGCGCGCTGCTGGGCGCGCTGAACCTGCTGCGAGGCGCCGGTCAGAGTCTGGACGTGGTGGCCGTATTCATGGGCGATGACATAGGCGCGGGCGAAGTCCGCGGCGGAGGCGCCGAGCTGGCTTTCCATCTGCCGCCAGAAGGACAGATCGAGATACACCCGCCGGTCGCTGGGGCAGTAGAAGGGACCCATGGCGGCCTGGCCGAAACCGCAGCCGGTGGAAGTGCCCTGCTCATAGAGGACGACGGTCGGGGGCTGATAGCCTTGCAGCTTCGTCTTCCAGACGTCGTCGACGTTCGTGCTGATGACGTCGACGAAGGCGCCGGCCTGGTCCCCGGGACTGCCCTGAGTCCCTTGTTCGGAACTGCCGACGCCGCCGAGTTGGCTGGCCAGCTGGGTCGTGGTCTGGGGATCGATGCCGAAGACGAAATAGCCGATGGCCGCCAGCACAAGCGCGCCGATGCCGCCGCCGGCGATGCCAGCCCCGCCCAGACCGCGCCGGTCCTCGATATTGCCGCCGCGTCGTCCGCCCTGCCAGCGCATGCCCGTCGCTCCTCTGATGCAAGCGAGGCAGGAACGCGGGCGTCGGCGAAGGGATGCAGAAGAACCCTAGCGGGCCGGGCGATCCAGCCAGGCGTCGATCTGGGTGACGCCGGCGGTGGTGGCGCGGCGGCGCTGCGCAGCCGCCTCCCTGAGGGCCCGCTCCGCTTCGGGAGAGCGGAGCCGGCGATCCGGTTCGGGCTGGAACGGCGCCGCCTGGCGGGCCGCCTCCAGTTCGAGGCGGTTCAGCCGGGTTTCGAGCTGCAGCTGGCGCGCAAAGGCCTCCCGTTGATCGGCGCGGGCGCGCAGGCGCTGCATCTCCTGGCGGTGCTGGTCCGCCTGGTGGCGGTGCGGATCGACGCCGGTAGGCGGCCGCGACTGGGCGACCGCCGGAGCGGCGAGCGCGAGCAGGGCGAGGACGAGAATGGACAGCCGGATCATGGACGAAAGATGGGCCCGTCCAGGCCGATCGCCAAGCGGCGCCGCAACCAGCCGGACGTCCGCTGGTTGATCAGGGCCCCGGGGCGGCGTGCGGAGACGCCCCGATTCATCGAAGGAGCCCTGCCATGACCGATCAGCCTGTGACGCCCGGCGAACCCGGCTACGGCCGCGAGGAGGAGCTGGAGACGGCCCGCGGCGCCGGCCGTCCGGCGGAGGCCGACATGGACGGCGATCCGGAGGCCGCGGCGGAGAATCCGATCACGGTCTCGCCCGATCCGGATGCGGAGCCCGATCGCTAGAGAGCCCAGACCGAGGATCGCTTGACCTCCTGGTCTTCCAGCTCGCGGGTCGTCGGGACCCGGTATTCGGCGAGGAAGGTCAGACCCTCGCGCGGGAAATAGGTGCGGCCGGGATCGCCGATCAGCACGCTCGTCCCGTTCGCCTTCGCCTGCGCGAGCCAGGCGAGCACGCGATCCGTCATCGGCCGCTCGTAGCAGACGTCGCCCGCGCAGATGACCTCGACCTCCGGGGGCGGCGCGCCGAGCAGATCGGCGGCGGTGAAGTCCAGCGTGACCCCGTTGGCGTCGGCGTTCAGGGCCACGGCGGCGGCGCAGAACGGGTCGATGTCGGCGCACACGACCGAGGCGGCGCCGGCCTTCATGGCGGCCACGCCGACGAGGCCGGAGCCGGCGGCGAAGTCGAGCACGCGCTTGCCGGCGACCTCGGAGGGGTTATCCAGCAGCCAGCGGGCCAGGCCCTGGCCGCCGGCCCAGGCGAAGGCCCAGAAAGGCGGCGGCAGGCCGATCTCGCCCAGTTCCTCCTCGGTCAGGCGCCAGAGCGGCGTCACCTCGTCGGCCAGCCACAGGGATATCTCCGGCGCGTGCGGCACGGGCTGGAGGCGGGTGTTGGCGAGGATGAAGGCGGGTGGATCGGGGATCGGCATCGATCCCCGGCTTACAGGGTGTGGGTGCGGCGCCAATCCTCATTCGGACGGGCAGCCTGCGGCGCCGGCTCGAGGAAGCCGAGGCGGCGCAGCTCGGCGATCGAGGCGGCGGCGGACGTGTGCGGGATGAAGACCCCGCCCTCCTTCTCCCAAAGGTGCCGGAACTTGACCGTGTCGTCGACGAGGGCGTCGCCGGGGTGACAGTGCTCGCGCTTGAGGGCGGAGGAGGTGGTGATCACCTCGACGCCGGGGAAATGGCGCGTGGCCCAGCGCCGCTTCTGCGGCTCGGCCCAGGCCCCGCGGGGCAAGCCGGTCAGGATCACCGGCTCGCGATGGCGGACGGCCTCGTACAGCTGAATGGCGTCCGGCATCAGCTCGAGGGTGTCAAAGAAGTCGGGCGTCGAGGCCAGGCGGGCCCAGAAGCTCTTCAGGCCGAACCGCTGCTCGTACCGGCGCGACGGCATGCCGAGGACGGCCTCCGCGCCCTTGTTGAAGTCGGCCAGCACCCCGTCGCAGTCGAGGTAGATGCGCGGCCCCGGCCGCGGTTCGCGGGGCACGGGTCAGCGGGGATGGGGTTTGGAGGCGTCGCCGCCGGCTTCGTTCGGCCCGTCGTCGACGCCGCCGCCGGCCCCGAACTCGCGGCCGGGCATGACGGAGTCCGCGGCCGCGTCGCCGGCGCGCCAGCCGCGCTCGTGGGATTCCCAGTTGGGCGGGCGACGGTCGAGGCCGCTGTCGCTGACCGGATTGCGCCGCGGTCCGCGGATGACGTGTTCCTCGGGCGCGACGGTCGCGGGCGGCGAGTCCCGGCCCGGGTCCTTGCCCGCCCCCTGGCTGCTGCGGCGCGGTTCGCGGACCTGGTCGGCGCGCTTGTCGCCGCCATGCGAGCCGCGATGGCGATCCTCGCCCGGCGACGGTCTGGATTCGGCGTTGCCCATGGACGTCTCCTTTCAGCCTTCGAAAACCGTCAACCGGAGGCCGGAGCCGTAGTTCCCTGACTGGGCCGCCTGCTCACCGGGCGGCGGCGTCGCTGGCGGTCCTCAGCACCTGCAGATAACCGCCGGCCACCTCCATCCGCGCGCCCTGCGGCTTGCCGTGCACGGCCCGGTGCAGGGCCGGGAGCTTCCAGCAGGGGACGTGCATGAACAGGTGGTGTTCGGCGTGGAAATTGACCCAGTAAGGGGCGATGAAGGCGCGTTCCCACCAGCTGGCGCGGGTGGTGCGGGCGGCGCGAAAGGCGTCGTCGGCCGAACCCTCGACGCAGGCGTGCTCGGCGATGTTGCGCAGCCGGGTGACCATAGGGAACCAGGTCGCCAGCGGCAGCAGCCAGAGCGCGAAATACGCCCACCAGACGCCGACGATGACGGCGGCCGCGAGCAGGGCGGCGTTGACCATCAGGAAGGGGGCGACCGAGCGGCCAGTGACCACGGCGCCCTCGGCCATGTCTTCATCCCGGTTCGAGGCGAAAGCCTTGAAGGCGAACAGCACGCGCTGCTTGAAGAAGGTCTGGCCGGTCAGGTCGCGGATGATCTTGCGACGCAGCGAGGCGCGGGTGACCGGGAAGGGGGCGGACAGGACGAGGTCGGGGTCCTCGGCCTGCTGGGCGTATTTGTGGTGGCTGAGGTGATAGGGTCGGTAGAGGCCCAGTGAGGCGCCGACCGGCACGGCGCACAGCCAGTGTCCGAGGAAGTCGTTGAGCCGTCCGTTGGGCGACAGGCCGCCATGCGCCGCCTCATGCATCAGGATGGCGAGGCCGAGCTGGCGCGTGCCGATGATCGCCACGCAGAGCGGGATCAGCATCGGCCACAGCACGCCCGCGACGGCGACGAGCAGGATGACGCCCCAGCAGTGGAGAACGAGCAGCGGACCGACCCAGGCGCGGCGGGCCTGAAAAGGCGCCCACTCGTCGCGGGTGAACAGGTCGGTCGGTCGGGCGCGGGGCGCGGCGGGCATGGCGGCAGGATACGCCGAAGGGCGGGCGCGCGGAAAGCGGAGCGGATGCTGCGGGGGCATGTCAGGCAGGGCGGCGTATCTGTATTTGACAAACCCATCTAGCTAGGCCATATTGTGCGGGTAAGGAGAAACCCACCGTGTCCGTTCTGTCCAAAGCCTACTTCCACGATGAAGCCGCCGCCTTCGAGTATGTCGAGGGCATCATCTGGAACGATCAGCCGTCCTGCCCGCATTGCGGTGTGGTCGGTCGCGCCTATGCGCTGAAGAACGTTCGGTCGAAGCCCTCCAAGAAGAACCCGGAAGGCGTGGTTCGCCACGGCCTCAAGAAGTGCGGCGCTTGCCGTCAGCAGTTCACCGTTCGCAAGGGCACCATCTTTGAGGAAAGCCACCTGCCCCTGAACAAGTGGCTACAGGCGATCTACCTCATGTGCTCCAGCAAGAAGGGCATTTCCGCCCTCCAGCTCCAGCGCACCCTTGAGGTCCAATACAACACCGCGTGGTTCCTCGCGCACCGCATCCGGGAGGCCATGCGCTCGGGCGATCTGGCCCCCTTCGGCGCGGACGGCGGCATGGTCGAGGTCGATGAAACCTTCATCGGCCGGAACCCGGACGCTCCGGTCTCCAAGTTCACCCTGCGCCACATGAACGCCGTCGTGACCCTGATCGACCGTAACTCGGGCCGCGCTCGTTCCATGGTCGTGGACAACCTGACGACCGCCGCCGTGACCGAAATCCTGAATCAGAACCTCGCTAGAGAGGCCCATCTGATGACGGACGAGGGCAAGTTCTACATCAAGCCCGGCAAGACCTTTGGCGCCCACTCCACCGTCAACCACAAGGCGGATGAGTATGTGAACCGCGAGAACCCGACCATCCACTCCAACACGGTCGAGGGCTATTTCTCGATCTTCAAGCGCGGCATGAAGGGCGTCTATCAGCACTGCTCCAAGAAGCATCTGCACCGCTACATGGCGGAGTTCGACTTCCGCTATTCCAACCGTTCGGCGACTGGCTGCGAAGATCAGGAGCGGGCAATGCGGGCTGTTCTGGGTGGCATCGGCAAGCGGCTCACTTATCGGGGGCCTGACAGCCGGCGCCCGGTCGCCGCCTAACGGCAAGCGACGCAATGCCCGCTGGAGAACTAGGAATTGATTCCTCAGAATCTCTTTGCGACGTGTCAAGCATTCTGCTATATATCTTCGTAATCCCGCGCTCCAAAACTCCACCTGTTGGGGTGGAGGCGCGGCTCAGGTCGTGGCCTTCGGGCCTAGGAGCGCGGGACCCCAATCCTACTTTTTCACGCCGCCTGCACGCGCCGTAAGGTCGATGTGCCAGATGTCGAACTTGCGTTTGACGTAGAACCCGGACGGCGTGGGCCTCCCGAGAGTGCGCAGGCCTAGTTTGTCGGTGATATGGCGCATTACCTTCACCTTGGCCGCAGCGGCATCCGGAGCCATGTCGTGCTGATTGGTTCGGTATGCGATCGCGCCGGTGATGACATCGACAGCTTGGATAAGCCTCACGTCATGCGATTGCCGAAACTGGCATGTGCGGAAGGGGTTGTGGCGAATGCGAAGGTCTCTGGACGCCTTCGCGTTGAGCATCGTCTTGAGCCGCTCCGGTGTGTGTTTGGTCGTCCGATAATCCAGGTGGGCGTAAAAAAGCGGACGAGAGCGGTAGATGCGGATCAGCTTATAAAGGATCTGAAACAGCATCTTGTTGAAGCCGATTTCCTTGTCGCCCTCATTGTAAAGTCTGTGGTTCATCGTCGAGTTGTCGACGACGATTGCGTAGTACGAGGCGTAGCCCTTGTGGCACGCCGTTAACACAGCTGCCGCTACATCACAGTAGATATCGACGTTGTGCTTTTTGACCTTTTGCCACTTCAATTCCGTAGTCGGACGGCCCTTGGCGACGATGGTATCGAGCCACGCCGTGAACTTGTCGGTCACGCTCTCATGACAAACGAGGACGCCGATCACCGTGTAACGTTCGCTGGTGGCGCTCTCGTCGCAGAAAACGTGGTATTTATCGAAGTCAGCCAACCCGGAACCGTATGAACGCCATGCCAGACGCCACTAAGACACAACCTGAGCAGTTGACGAAATTCCGCGACATGGCCCGCGAGCTGGAGTGCGACGAAGACGAAGCCGCCTTTGAGGATAAGGTGCGGAAGGTGGCTACTGCGCCTAGGCCGGAGCCGGAGAAGTGACGACATGGCAAGCCGCTGTGATTGCGGGCGGCATTTTCGGCTTACTGGGCGTCGGCCTGACAATTTCCAAACAGCTTGAGCGGATAATCAAGCTACTGGAGCGGCGGGATCGCTAGGCCACGCGCCAGAGGATCAGCAGCCCGATAGCCACCAGCGCCCAAACGCCCCGCGAGACGGTCACGCTCTGGCGGTGGCAGTCCACCAGCATCGAATAGATCAGAACGACGTCCTGCCGAGTATGGACAGTGGCGACCGCCACAGCGTGCTCGTCGGCTACCGTGTGGCTGTCAAACGCCTCGCTGAAAGAGCCCTGCTGAAGCGCGCCAGCGCGGGCCATCGCGTCTCTCGTCGGAAAGAACATCCCACCCCTCCCTCAAAGCGGAGCCGTCCAATGGCGACAGCTATTCATCTTTCTTCGCCGCCAGATTCGCGTCAAACTCGGCCACCAGCTTCTCAATCTGATCGGCAACGGATCGAAGCATTGGAGCTATCTGTCGCGCGCCTTCAGCTTCAACTTCTCCGTACGGAGCGTCCCGGCCAACGCCGGTAAGCGCGGCCGTCCAGTGGACGTGGTTAGTGATCTCCACGCCGCTCGCTTCGAAGTCGCACGAGAGCATGTACGTGACCTCGTAATAGGCAGGCAGGCCGGGTTGCCCCATGTTGTTGACGGTGACGTTACCGGTCGTCTTTGACGTGGTGGGGGTCGGCTCTACCTCGCTGAAATAGCGAACGGTGCCGTTGCCCCAGCGGATATCCTTCAGCTCAGCCATTGCAACCTCCAGCGTTGACTGACTCGCCTAACACGATTCGTTGGCGGGTGTGTCAACTACGGATACGCCGGCAGGGCTGACTATAAGTCAGGTTGACATGACATTGGCGGGATGTCAGGTTCTCCTTACATCAAGTCAGGAACACACGACATGCTTTTCCTCGGTAAATCCAACACCACGGCGGCGGGGCGCAGATACGTCATTCGCACCATGGCCTTCATGGGCGGTTATACGGCGGTCAACGTCGCGGCCATCTTCGGCGCCTTCGACGAGATCATCGGCGAGCCCGTGGCCTGGGGCCTGGCGCTCGCCGTGGCCGCGCCGGTCGCGGGACAGCTCTGGGCGACCCTGTCGCTGATGCGCGAGTCGGACGAATACGTTCGGGCGCTGGTGGCCAAACAGTTCATCATCGCCGCCGGTCTGGCCATGGCCCTGGCCACCGCCTGGGGCTTCGGCGAGAGCTATGCCGGCGCCTATCATGTGCCGGCCTGGATGATCTATCCGCTGTTCTGGGCCTGTTTCGGTTTGATCGCGCCGTTCCTGCGGGGGTCGAGCCGATGAGAAACCGTCTGAAACTGCTGCGGGTCGAGCGGGACTGGACCCAGGAACAGCTGGGGCAGGCGCTGGGCGTGTCGCGGCAGGCGGTGAACGCGCTCGAGACCGAGAAACACGATCCATCGCTGGACCTGGCCTATCGCATCGCCGTGCTGTTCGCGCGGCCGGTGGAAGAGATTTTCGAAAATCCGCATGCCTGACGGACGTCAGGATGACCTTACAAGGAGAACGACCATGATGTTCATGTCCCGATACGGCGGCGGCCGCGTGCTGCGCGTCTTCGCCCTGGCTTCCGCCATCGCCGTCGGCGCCGGCGCGATCGCCCTGGCCACCCGGGCGGACGCCGCCGCGGTTCAGGCCCCGGCCGCCTTCGTCTCCGACCGGCTGTCCGTGGAGGTGGTGGGCAGCGGGCCTGACGTGATCCTGGTCCCCGGCCTGGCGTCGTCCCGGGAGGTGTGGCGGGCCGAGGCCGAGCGGCTGAAGGCGACGCACCGGGTGCATCTGGTGCAGCTGGCCGGGTTCGCGGGCGATCCGTGGACGCATGGCGACGGGGCCTTCGTCGAGCCGGTGGTCGGGGAGTTGGCGCGCTACATCCGCGAGGCCGGGCTGGAGCGGCCGGCGGTGATCGGCCATTCGATGGGCGGGCTGACCGCGGTGCTGCTGGCGCAGGCGGAGCCGGGGCTGGTCGGCAAGGTGATGAGCGTCGACAGCCTGCCGTTCTTCAGCGCCATGTTCGGACCGCAGGTGACGGCCGAGACCGCCCGGCCGTTCGCGGCGCAGGCGGCGGCGGGAATCCTGGCGGCGGACGAGGCAGGCTTCCGGGCGCAGCAGGCGCAGACGGCGGTCGGCATGGCCCGCGATCCGGCGACGCGCGAGGCCATGGTCGAGTGGTCCATGGCCACGGACCGGCACGCCATGGCGGCGGCGATCCGCGACGTGATGACGACGGACGCCCGGCCCGGGCTGGCGGCGATGACCACGCCGGTGTGGGCGCTCTACGCCTCGGACGCCGACGGCGGCGCGCCGGCGGCGGGCGCGGACGCCCTTTGGGGCCGGGAGTATGCGGCCCTGCCCGGAGTGAAGCTGGTCCGGGTCGACGGCACGCGGCACTTCATCATGGCCGACCAGCCCGCGCGGTTCGCGGAACTGGTCGATGAGTTCCTCGCCGACTAGACCGCCGGCTCCGGCGCCGGGGCCGGGGCGGGCGTGACGTCGCCCGCCTTGACCAGCTCGCCGCCGAACTCGCCGGCGTAGGGGGTGGCCAGCAGGGAGCGGAAAGCGGCGGCCGGTATGGCCAGCTCGTAGCCGCCCTCGACATAGGGGCCGGCCTGGTAGGGGCCGATCAGGAAGGTCAGGCCGGCGGCCTTGCCCGGAACCGTGCCGGGGGTCAGCACGAAGGCCGTCGAGGCGGCGCGCGGACAGGCGAACGGCTTGCTGTCGAAGGTCAGCGACGGACCGTCCGGCACGCGGGCGCGCTTGGCGGTGTTGAGGGCCGAGCACAGGGCTCGGTCGAGCGTGGTCAGATCCGCCCCCTTCCGGAACAGGTCGGCCAGGCCGATCTGCCGCTTCAGGGCCTTGTCCCAGAGGATGCCGCTGGACAGGGTGTTGGGGTGGGCCCCGCCCGAATAGTCGAAGGCGGTGCGCTTGAGGCTGAACAGCTTGCCGGTCTCGGCGGCGGCGGTGACGGTGACGGTGTTTTCGTATTTGGGCCGGTCGGTCGCGGCCCCGGCTTCGGTCAGATCGCTCTGCGCCCCCTCGGCGAACTGGCGCAGCTTGCGGACCTCCTCGGCGTAGAGGCGGGCGTGCAGGTCGGTCTGCGGCTTGATGGCCTCGGGCAGGGTCAGCTTGACGTCGGCGTAGGCGGTCTTGTCCTCGAAGCCCATGGGGGCGGCTGCGTCGGCCGGGGTGACGGCGGCGGTCGATCCCGTCGTGTCCGCCGCGGGGGCCTTGGCCGGCTCGCGGTCGCGGTTGCAGGCGGCGAGCGACGCGGCCACGGCGGCGGTGACGAGCAGCAGTCGGAGGGGGCGGGCCATGCGGGAGTCCTTCAATGCGGAAACTGAACCGAGCCGAGAATGATGGCGAGAAGCAGGATAGCACCGGCGTCGCGGTTTGACTTGAACAGGCGCAGGGCGAGGGCCGGATCGTCTGGACGGACGTCGCGGGTCTGGCGGACCAGGTGGGCGGCCCAAGGCACCAGGGCGATATAGAACAGAAGGCCGAGACCGGCGGCGAGGCCGGCGCAGACGGTCAGGACGACGGTGAGCAGGTAGAAGACGCCGACGCCGCGACGGAGGTTGGGGCCGAGGCGGCGGGCCGAGGACTTCACCCCGACCATGGCGTCGTCCTCGAGGTCCTGCAGGGCGTAGATGGTGTCGTAGCCGAGGGTCCAGAAGACGAGGCCGAGGTAGAGGAGGAGGGCGGCGGTGGTGAGCCGGCCCGGCTGAAGCATCCATTGGCTGTCGACCCAATAGAGGTCGGAGAAGGCGTAACCGGCATCCACTTGGGCTAGCCATACCGTTAGGCCGAGGCCGCCACTGGCCGCCGCATAGCCCATCAGGGCGCCCCAGTTGAAGGTCAGGCCGAGCCAGGCCTGGGGCCACCAGGTGATCCGCTTCATGAAGGGGTAGGCGGCGACGAGGGCGAGGGAGGCGACACCGAGCAGGACGGCGGTGAGGTTGAGGGTGAGCAGGATCAGCAGGCTGATCAGGCTGCAGCCGATCACGAAGGCCCAGGCCTGCTTCACCGAGATGCGGCCGGAGGGGATGGGGCGCAGGGCGGTGCGGGCGACCCGAGCGTCGATGTCGCGGTCGACGATGTCGTTGAAGGCGCAGCCGGCGGCGCGCATCAGGCAGGCGCCGAGGGCGAAGCCGAGGAACAGCCAGGCGTCGTAGAAATCGGGCGTCTTGCGGTACTGGCTCAGCGCCAGGGCGATGCCCTGCCAGCCGGGGAGGAGCAGCAGCCAGATGCCGATCGGCCGGTCGAAGCGGCCGAGCTTGAGCCACGGCTTGAGGCCCTCCGGCGCGCGGCGGTCCACCCAGTTCGAGCCGGCGTCGGGAAGCGGGGCGGAGGTCATGGCCAAGGTTCTAGGCGGTCCGGGGATGGGGGTGAAGGGGAGGGTGAGGGGCGGGAGCGAGGTGTGAGGCGTTCTCCATCCCCCTTGTGGGGAGGGATGTCGGCGCGAGGCGACGACAGGGTGGGGAATGGGGGCGACGCTCCGGCCTTACGGGCTCCCTCCCCACTCGGGTGAGGGAGAGCGATGGCGCAAGAGTCTTCGCCGCTTCCGGAAAAGCGGTGCGGGGAGGTCGGCGGAGCGCGGGCGTTCGGCCCGGAACCGATGTGGCCCCCTGCTTTCGCGTTACGGGGGCCTTGATGGATTTTCGGCTGAACGTCCGCGCTCCGCCGCGACCGGTTCACGCAAGCTGACGGGGGTGGGATT
>DASRXE010000080.1:0-11554 GCA_035654315.1 Brevundimonas sp. | reverse complement strand
GTCCGCCGCCCCCACGCCCCCGTTATTCCGCTGCCGCAGGTCTTCGCCGCAACAGGGTCCGGGCGACGATTACAGGACGACGTTTCCCGCTCGATCGCACCCCGCCGCACGTGATTGGCCCTGGCGCCAGACGCCCTCCCCACGCGACGGGATGCCGGCATTGTAGGCGCGCGGCTTCCTGCGGCGGGAAGAAAGGCTCGAGAATCTGCGATGTGTCTGGAAAGGCCGGGGAATATTTTCTGAACCCGACTATAGATCCGCGAAAGGGTAGCACAGCGTCATGGGTCGGCGCGGGCCCTGAGAGCCGGGGTTCATCACGAAGGACACGAAGGTACACAAAGGACACGACGGGGCCGGCGCCAAGGCGTCGTCGTGCGGCGCTGGGAGCCGGGGGTTCATATCGGGCCTTCGGCCCAATTGAGTCTGTGAGGGAAGGACGGGCGCGACGGCCGCCAAGGGCTCGCTCCCGTCGTGTCCTTCGTGCCCTTCGTTGTGTTCGTTGTGATGAACCAGCAAGGGCCGGCGGGAGTCACGACGCTCGATATAGGCCCTTCGGGATTACGAGGCAGTGTGGGGCAGGGTCCCTGCCATTCGGCGCCCGAACCGGGCAGACGGGCGCGGGCTCACACCGGTTCGGCGGCGTTCTTCAGGGCCTGGCGGGCGGCGCGGACGCGGAAGACGGCGGCGGCGGCGAACACCCCCGCGCCGCCCCAGATGAAGACGAAGGACAGCACGCGCAGGGGCGTCAGGGCCTCGCCGGCCCAGACGCCGACCATGAACTGCAGCGTCGGGGCGAGAAACTGGATGAAGCCGATGGTGGACAGCGGCAGGCGCCGCGCCGACCAGGCGAACAGGGCCAGAGGCAGGACGGTGGCCGGGCCGTTGGCGAGGGCCCAGATCGTGTTGACCGGGCTGTCGAAGGCCACGCCGGCCCCGGTGTGCTGCAGCCACAGAACCCAGGCCAGGCCGAACGGCAGGAGCATCAGGCACTCGACCAGCAGGCCGGCCTGGGCGTCGATCGGCACGCGCTTGCGGATCACGCCGTAGGTGGCGAAGCTGATGGCCAGGATGATCGAGATCCATGGCGGCCGGCCCAGCGCCAGCGCCTGGAACAACACGCCGACGGCGGCGAGGCCGATGGCGATCCAGCCCCAGCGGTCGATCTTTTCGCGGAACAGCCACAGGCCCACGACCATGTTGAGCAGGGGGTTGATGTAGTAGCCGAGGCTGGCCTCGAGGGTGGCCCCATGGGTGGTGGCCCAGACGTAGACGCCCCAGTTGAGGCCGATCAGGACGGTCGAGAAAACCAGCCAGGCCAGGGTCTTCGGTGAGGTCAGGACGGCGCGGACCTGACCGCCCTGTCTGGCCAGCCAGACCAGCAGGCCCGCCACCGGGACGGCCCACAGGGCGCGGTGGGCGAGGATTTCGAGCGCGTCGAAGCCCGCCGCCGCCTGCCCCATGAACAGCAGCGGCATGACGCCCCAGAGGGTGTAGCAGGCGAAGGCGGACAGAAACGCGGCGCGGGCGGGGGCGGGGCTGGTGGTCATGACGGCGTCCGGATCCTTCTCCCGATGGGAGAAGGCGGAGGGGCGGAGCCCCGTCGGATGAGGGTCGGCTGGCGGAAGCGGCGAAGCCGCCCCGGGAAGGCGACCCTCACCCTTTCGCCCAAGGTCGACGGCTGGGCCGTCGTGGGCTCAAGCCCTCTCCCAATGGGAGAGGGTCGTTAGACGGTGATCGAGCGGTATCCCGAGAACGGTTTGATGGTCCCCGTCTCGTCGAGCAGCTGGGCGATCTGGACCGCGTTGAGGGCGGCGCCCTTGCGCAGGTTGTCGGAGACGATCCAGAGGGACAGGCCGTTCTCGACCGTGTGGTCCTTGCGGATGCGCGAGACGTAGACGGCGTGTTCGCCAGCCGCGTCGACGGGGGTGATGTAGCCGTCGTGCTCCTGCTTATCGATGACCATGACGCCGGGGGCCTCGCGCAGGATGGCGCGGGCCTCGTCGGGCGAGATCGGACGGTCGAATTCGAGAGTCACCGCCTCCGAGTGGCCGACGAAGACCGGGACGCGGACGCAGGTCACCGTCAGCCTGATGTCCGGATCGAGCATCCTGTGGGTCTCGTCCCACATCTTGGCCTCTTCGTCCGTATAGCCGTCGTCGCGGAAGCTGCCGATGTACGGGATGACGTTGAAGGCGATCTGCTTGGGAAACAGCTTCGGCGTGGCGTCGCCGAGGCCGTAGATGGCCTTGGTCTGGTTCCACAGCTCGTCCATGCCTTCCTTCCCGGCCCCGGACACCGACTGGTAGGTCGAGACCACGGCGCGGGTGATCTTCGCCGCGTCGTGCAGGGGCTTGAGCGCCACGACGAGCTGGGCGGTCGAGCAGTTGGGGTTGGCGATGATGTTCTTCTTCGTCGCCAGCTTGATGGCGTCCGGGTTCACCTCGGGCACGATCAGCGGCACGTCCGGGTCCTTGCGGAAGGCCGAGGAGTTGTCGATCACGATCGGGCCGGCCTTGCCGATCTTTTCGGACCATTCGCGCGAGACGTCGCCGCCGGCGCTCATCAGCACGAGGTCCACCTTCGAGAAGTCGAAGCCGTCGATGTCCTGACATTTGATGGTGCGATCGCCCCAAGCGACGTCCATCCCCTTGGACTTGCGCGAGGCGACCGCGTGCATTTCATCGACGGGGAATTCCAGTTCCTCGAGGATGTTCAGCATCTCGCGGCCGACATTGCCGGTGGCGCCCACGATGGCGACTTTATAGCCCATATTGGTTGGTCCTTCGGACGCGCTACGCTCGGCTCGCGGAGCCTCGCTGCTTGAGCGCAAAACTGGGTGGCGCCGACCGTGCCGGACGACGATGGCTCTATGTGGGCCTTCGCAGGCGCGAAGCAATCGCTTTTCAGCGGCGGCGGGCGCCGTTAAGGCCGAGAAGGATGGGATCACGCATACGCGCTGCTTATGAGAAGCGGCTGGCCGACGGCCGGCTGACGCCCGATCCGTCGCAGGTTCCGGTGATCGAGGCGCTGGGCCGGCTGGAGATCGACCTCGGGCGAAAGGGGCTTTTGGGAGGCCTGCTGGGCGGGCCGCCGGAGGTGCGGGGCGTCTATCTCTGGGGGCCGCCGGGGCGGGGCAAGTCCATTCTGATGGACCTGTTCTACGCCTGCGCGCCGGAGAAGCGGAAGACGCGGGCCCATTTCCACGCCTTCATGGCCCGGGTCCATGCGCTGATGCGGCAGTGGCGCGCGGGGGACGCCGCAGCGCGCGAGGCCGTGTTCGGGCAGTCGAAAGGCGACGATCCGATCGCGCCGGTAGCCGAGCTGATCGCCTCGGAGGCGCGGCTGCTGTGCTTTGACGAGCTGCAGGTCACCGACATCGCCGACGCCCTGATCCTGGGCCGGATGTTCGAGGCGCTGTTCGAAAGGAAGGTGGTGCTGGCGGTGACCTCGAACCGGGCGCCGGACCAGCTGTATCTGAACGGGATCAACCGCGAGCTCTTCCTGCCCTTCATCGAGCTGATCGAGGCGCGCTGCGCGGTGGTGTCGGTGGCCGGGGCGCGGGACTGGCGGCGCGACCGGCTGCTGGGCGACCGGGTGTGGTTCACCCCGCCCGACGCGGCGGCCCGGGCCGGGTTCGAGGCGCTGTGGTCGGACCTCAAGGGCGAACAGGCGGAATGCCCGGCCCGGCTGACGGTGCTGGGCCGCGAGGTGGTGGTGGAGCGCACCGACGGCGGGCTGGCGCGGGCGACCTTCGACCAACTGTGCGGGCGGCCGCTGGGGCCGCAGGATTATCTGGCCATCGCGGAGCGCTTCCACACCGTGTTCGTCGAGGATGTGCCGGTGCTGGGCCCCGCCAACCACCACGAGGCGCGCCGCTTCGTGACCCTGATCGACGCCCTGTACGAGGCCGGGACGCGGCTGGTGGCCCTGGCGGAGGCGCCGCCGGAGGGGCTGTACACCAAGGGGGTCGGGGCGTTCGAGTTCGAGCGGACGGTGTCGCGCCTGAACGAGATGGCGGGGGCGGCGTGGCTGGCGCGCGAACGCGACTGACCGCCTTGCTTTCGCCGTCGCATCGTCGATAGGTGGAGGCTTCCGGGAGAACACCATGATCCGCCCAGCCGCCCTTGTCGCCGCCGTTCTGATGGCCTTCGCCGTCCCCGCCGCGGCCGCATCCGTTCCGGTCCAGGCCGCCGCCGATCCCGGCGTGTCGATCGAGGCGGTGCGCGCCTGGCTGATCTCCAAGGGCGGCGAGGTCAGCGCCATCAACCGGCTCGAGGGCGAGACCTGGATCAGCATCGACGACGACCCGCTGAACTGGGTGATCTTCTTCTACAGCTGCGAAGCCGATGTGTGCGGGGACATCCAGTACACCGCCAGCTTCTCCAACCCGACCATCACCCAGGCCATGGTCAACGACTGGAACCGCGACCAGCGCTTCCTCAAGGCCTTCTTCGTCCCGGGCGAGGCGGGGGGCGACCCGCGGGCGGTGGTCCAGTACGACGTGCTGGTCCACAGCGCCGACGTCGCGCAACTGACCGACCCTACGGTGCTGTGGCTGGACCTGCTGGCCGCCTTCGGCACGGCCGTGGGCTACCTCGCGGCGCCGGAGTAGCCTCGCCGCGCCGCGGGCGGCCTGCTAACGCGGGCGGATGAAGCCTGAACACGTGGATGTGCTGATCGTCGGGGCGGGCGCGGCCGGAATGATGTGCGCCGTCGAGGCCGGGCGGCGCGGTCGGTCGGTGCGGCTGCTGGACCACGCCCGGGCGCCGGGCGAGAAGATCCGCATCTCGGGCGGCGGGCGCTGCAACTTCACCAATCTGGGGACCGGGCCGGGCAATTTCCTCGGCGAGAACCCGCGCTTCGCCACCTCGGCGCTGCGGCGCTTCACCCAGCACGACTTCATCAAGCGGGTCGATCGGGCGGGCATCGCCTGGCACGAGAAGACCTTGGGCCAGCTGTTCTGCGACGACAGCGCCAAGCAGATCATCCGCATGCTGACGGATGATCTGCGCGAAGCGGGGGCGCGGCTGTCGCTGGGGGTGGCGGTGGAGCGGATCGAGCGGGTCCGCGACGGCTTCGAGGCGGCGCTGTCGGACGGGTCGGTGGTGCGGGCGGGTTCGCTGGTGCTGGCTACGGGGGGCAAGTCGATCCCGAAGATGGGAGCGACGGGCTGGGCCTACGACGCGGCACGCCAGTTCGGATTGCGGGTGACGGAGACGCGGCCGGCGCTGGTCCCGCTGACCTTCGAGGCGGGGCTGCTGGAGCGGCTGAAGCCGCTGGCGGGGGTGTCGGTGGAGGCGGTGGTCGGCCACAGGGCCTCAAGCAGCGCGGAGCGCGGTCGGCCGAAGGGAGAGACCCGGTTCGCCGAAGGGCTGCTGTTCACCCATCGGGGGCTGTCGGGGCCGTCGATCCTGCAGATCAGTTCGTACTGGCGCGAGGGGGAGGCGATTTCGGTCAGCCTGGCGCCCGGGGCGGATGTGTTCGCGGCGCTGAAGGCGATGAAGGCCGGGAACGGCCGGCAGGCGGCGCACACGGCCCTGGGACAGATCGTGCCGAAGCGGCTGGCGGAGGTGCTGGTGGCGCAGGAGGGCGCGCACGGCAATCTGGCCGACCTGCCGGACAAGACGCTGCGGCGGCTGGACGGGGCGGTCAACGGCTGGAGCGTCAAGCCGGTGGGGACCGAGGGCTACAGGACGGCCGAGGTGACCCTGGGCGGGGTGGCGACGGACCAGCTGGACCAGCAGACCCTGGCGGCGAAGACGGCGCCCGGCCTGTATGTGATCGGCGAGGCGGTCGACGTCACCGGCTGGCTGGGCGGCTATAATTTCCAGTGGGCGTGGTCGTCGGGCTGGGCGGCGGGACAGGTCTGCTGAACCGCGACGTTCCGGCCCCTTGCCGTTCGATCCGGAGGGCCCCAGTTTGAGTCTGCGGGACGGGCCCCTCTGGCGCGGCTCCCGGCGGTTCTTCCCCCTGACCGTCGGCGGCGCGTGATGTCGGACCGCATCGGGCGCTCCGGCGTTCGACTCCGGCCCAATCCGCGGCGCCGGGGCGCCCGACCCCTCTGAATCCGCGTGGAGAGACGCCCCGATGCCCTTGCTGATGTGCCCCAACGACAACGCCGCCATGCAGACGCTGGAGCGCGGCGGCGTACAGTTCGACATGTGCCCGACCTGCCGCGGCGTCTGGCTGGATCGCGGCGAACTGGAGAAGCTGATGGCCGTGGCCACCGACGAGGGCCGCGCCTCGGCCGCCCTGCCGCCGCAGCAGCCCTATCCGCCGCAGGCCGCCCCGCAGCCGTGGGGCCAGCAGCAGGGCTATCGCGAGCCGCCGCGCTACAAGGACGACCGCTACCGCGACGACGACTACAAATATCGCAAGAAGAAGCGCGACAGCATCTTCGACATTTTTGATTAGGCCGCGGTCGTCGGCCCTTCGGGACCTCCCGACCCGACGCGGCCGTTGCCCGTGGGCCGCGGTGACACGGCCCTGCCTTGTCGACCCGACGCGGCTAGGCCGCCAGACCCGCGGCCTTCATCAGGCCCTTGAGGGGGGTGAGGGTCTCGGGCGCGGCGGCGAGGGCGGCGCGGTTGTCGGGGGTGCGGAACAGCTTGATCGCCTCGGCCCGCGCGCGGTCGGCGGCCGGCCCCGGCGGCGCCGTGTCGCCGGCGGCCATGCGCAGCAGCACCGACAGCTTCTGCTGAAGCGGCGCGGGCGAGCGGGCCAGCATGGCGGTGATCCGGGCCTCGGACTCGACGGTCCCGCCGACCGAGCCGATGGCGTTGATGATGTCGGTCTCGTCGCGCTCGGACAGACCACAGCCGCGCACAGCCCGGCCCAGGCCGGCCAGCACGCCGAGCTTCTGGGCGGCGGTCTGCTCGGACGCGGCGCGCATCTCGCCCTCGAAACGCAGCGAGCCGACGCAGGCTGACAGCCAGCGGGCGGCGGCGCGTTTGTTGGCCATGCCAGTGACGTTCTCGCACAGCCGGGTCAGGGCCTCGGCCTCGCAGAGGACGGTGGAGCAGGATTTCACATAGGCGGCGACGAAATCCGCGGTGACCAGGGCCTTGGACCGCTCGTTGAAGGCCGACTGCACCTCTTCAAGGGTCAGCAGGCGTCCGGCGGTGGCCGTCAGGGTCATGGCGAGGCTGCGCAGAATGTCGATCTCGCCGGCGGCGTCATTGGGGCGCAGGCGGCGCGGGCTCATCAACTCGCGCACGACCATTCGCGCCAGCGAGGCCGAGAGCAGCGGGAATTGGCCCGCGGCCACGCGTTCGCCCAGCCGGGCGGCGGGACCCTCGACGACAGGCACCTGAAGCGCCAGACGGGGATCCTGCTGGATCAGGGCCGCGACCTCCCGCGGGGCGACCATGCGCACCACGGCGGCGAGCGATGCGCCCTGATCAAGCGCCGGGCCGAGCACGTCGGCCAGATTGGTGCGCGCCGCGAATAGCTCGCACATGATCTGTTCGATGGCCACCATGACCATGGCGTGCGGCGGGCCCTCCATCGGCGCGCGTTCGGCCAGGTCCATCAGCCGGTCCAGCCGGGCCCGGCCGCCGCGCACGCCCTTCAGCGCGCCCGAGACGACGCCGCCCATGACGAAGGCGCGGTCGCTCTGCCCGACGAGGCGATGGGCCACATCGGCCAGAGAATGGCTCTCGAGGTCGGGAAACTGATGCTTGCGTCCGGCGAACAGCAGCCGCTCGATCGTCCGTTCGGTGAGCTTCTGGTAGTGGCGGACCAGATCGTGCACCGGCTGGCCCACGGCCTGGCTTTCCGGCACCGCGACCTTCTGGATGGCGTGCTGCAGCTCGACGCCCGAGGCCTCAAGCTTCTCGGCCAGATCCGGGCGGTGCAGCAGTTCGAAGGCGGTGACGCCCTGGCGGTTCAGCCAGTCCTCGAGCACGCGGCCGATCAGGTCCCGCGCCATCGGCGCATAGAGATCCTGGGGTGCGCCGCAACGGGGCCCGGCTTCATCCTCGGAGACCACCCGCTTGCGCTTCACCTCGGGCGCGCCGCGGGTCAGGACGGTGATGCTGTTGAAGGCCATGGTGTCGGGGTCGAGGGTCTCTTTGGTGACCCGGACGGCGGCGGCCCGATTGTCGGCCAGCAGTTCCTCGGCGGTCTGAATCGCGTGGGCGCGATCCTCCGTCGCCATCTGGAGGCTCCAGGGGGCGGGGGCCGTCTTGCGGATGTAAAGCTCGTAGTGGACGGGGCCGGCCATGAAACGCTCACACAGTTGAGGCCCCCAGCATGGCGCCAAGGCTTTAAGGCCGGGTTTCATTGCGCATTCAGGCGGCGCGGCCCATTTTATCGCCGTAATCTCACCCAGTTGATTTAGAACGGTTACGCTTGCCGCGCGTTGAGTGCGGGAACGGGAAGCCTGCAAGGAGAGCGCCTTGGCCAACATCACCCTGGTCGACGACGACGAAAACATCGTGGCGTCCGTCTCGCTGGCGCTTGAAAGCCATGGCCACAAGATCACCGCCTACCACGACGGCGCGTCAGGCCTTGAGGCGCTGGAGTCGAACCCGCCGGACCTGGCCATCCTCGATGTGAAGATGCCCCGGATGGACGGGATGGAGGTGCTGCGCCGCCTGCGCCAGACCTCGCAGATTCCGGTGATCATGCTGACCTCCAAGGACGAGGAGATCGATGAAATCCTCGGCTTCAACCTCGGCGCCGACGACTACATCCACAAGCCATTCAGCCAGCGGCTGCTGATCGAGCGGGTCAAGGCGCTGCTGCGGCGCACCGGCGCCGACGGCGGCGAGGCGGAGCCGACGGGCGACGGATCGACCAAGGCCATCAAGCGCGGCAAGCTGTCGATGGATCCCGCCCGGCACGAGTGCACCTGGGACGGCAAGCCGGTGAAGCTGACGGTGACCGAATTCCTGCTGCTGCAGGCCTTGGCCCAGCGGCCCGGCTTCGTGAAGAGCCGCGATAACCTGATGGACGCCGCCTACGACGACCAGGTCTATGTCGACGACCGCACCATCGACAGCCACGTCAAGCGGATGCGCAAGAAGTTCCGGGTGGTCGATCCCGAGTTCGACGCGATCGAGACCCTGTATGGCGTCGGATATCGATACCGCGAAAGCTGAGCCGGCCGCTGCGGCCGATGACGACCGGCCGCGCCGCCCCAAGCGGTTCGGCGGTTCACGGCTGGGCGGGTTCATTCTCGCGCTCAACCTGCTCAGCCTGCTGATCCTGTTCGTCGGGGCGCTGGCGCTCAACGAATGGACGCGCGGCCTGATCGAGGCGCGGCAGGAGACGCTGGAGGCGCAGGCCGAGCTGCTGGTGGAGGTGCTGGGAGAGCCGCAGATCGGCGTCACCCGCGGCGAGCCCACGCCCGAGCTCAACTACATCGAGGCCAGTCGCTGGCTGCGCGACAACTTCATCCCCGAAGGCCAGCGGGCGCGGCTGTTCGACGTCGACGGCATCCAGGTGGCGGACAGCTATGAGGTGACCGAGGCGATCTCGGGCGAACCGCTGCCGCCGGCCCTGCCCGCGGGCAGCGCACCCCAGGTCGCCGACCCCGAGGAGAAGGCGACGGACGCGCGCAAGCTCGCCCAGGCGCGGCGGGCCCTGGCGGAGGAGGTCGAGGCCGCGCTCGATGGCCGTTCGACCGCGACGGTCCGCATGTCCGAGAGCGGCGACCGGGTGGTGTCGGTGTCGATTCCCGTGCGCCACGTCGAGCAGGTTCTGGGCGTGCTGGCGCTGGAGGCCGGGGATGTCGACGAGACCCTGGCCGCCCAGCGGCTGGCGTTGATGCCGTTCGCCCTGGTGGCGCTGGCCGTCAACCTGCTCGGCTCCCTGCTGCTGCACCTGTTCGTGGCGCGTCCGGTGATGCGGCTGTCGGCGGCGGCGGACGCGGTGCGGCTGCAGCGGGCCCGCGCCATCTCCCTGCCCGACCTCGACCACCGCAAGGATGAGATCGGCGATCTGGCGCGGTCGCTGGAGACCATGACGGAGACCCTGTCGGACCGGATGGACGCCATCGAACGGTTCGCCGCCGACGTGTCGCACGAGATCAAGAATCCGCTGACCTCGATCCGTTCGGCGCTGGAGACCCTGCCGCTGGTGAAGACGGAGGCGCAGAGGGAGAGGTTGACCGCCCTGCTGCAACAGGACGTGCGGCGGCTGGACCGGCTGATCACCGACATCTCCAACGCCTCGCGGCTGGACGCCGAGCTCAACCGGGACCGGCCGCGCATCATCGACCTGACCGTGCTGCTCAGCGAGATCGTCGGGGTCTATGAGGCCGGCGTGCGCCCCGACGGCGGGGTGCATGTGAGCTTCACCGCCACGGCGCCCGAACACGCCGTGATCCGCGGCCGTGACGGGCCGCTGGGACAGGTGTTCCGCAACCTGATCGACAACGCCCGCTCGTTCAGCCGGCCGGGCGGCGAGGTGCGGATCCACCTGTCGCGTGACGACATCGACCCGGACCGGCCGGTGCGGGTGCGGGTCGAGGACGACGGCCCAGGCATTCCGCCGGAGAACCTGGAGACGGTGTTCGAGCGCTTCTACACCTCGCGGCCGCGCGGCGCGGCGTTCGGGACCAATTCCGGCCTTGGCCTGTCGATCGTCCGCCAGATCGTCGAGGCCCATGGCGGACGGGTCTGGGCCGACAACCGCAAGGGCCCGGACGGCGAAATCCTGGGGGCCTGCTTCGAGGTCGCCCTGCCCGCCGCCGCGACCGGACGGCGGGCGTGAGCGGGCGCCAGCCGCTGCACGGCACGGTCGCGGCTCGCTGGACGCCGGGCGCCGGCTGGCGCGCCGTGCTGATCATCGGCGAACCGGCGGCGGGCAAGAGCGACCTGGCCCTGCGGCTGATCGGGCGCGGCTGGCGGCTGGTGACGGACGACTACGCCCATGTGAGGGCCTCGGGCGGGGCCCTCTATGCGGTCGCCCCGGAGACCATTTCGGGGCGGATAGAGGTCCGCGGCGTGGGAATTGTCGGCGTCGGCGCGCTCGGACCGGTGCGGCTGGCGCTGGCGCTGGAACTGACCGGGGGCCCTGTCGAGCGCCTGCCCGAACCCGAAAGCCTGATGGTTGAGGGCGTGGCGCTGCCGGTGCTTCGCCTGAACGGATTCGAGGCCTCGGCGGTCGAAAAGGTCGCGGCGGCGCTCGCCCGGCTTTAACCCGGGGCCGAGTTGGGCTAGACCGCGCGGCTTGCGGCCGATCCAGAGGACGGCCGGGACGCGGGGGCGCGAGTCTTGGTGAAGCCTTCATGATCGGCCTGGTGATCGTCACCCACGGGGGGCTGGCCTCCGAATTCCTGTCGGCCATGGAGCACGTCGTCGGGCCCCAGCGTGGCGTCGCGGCCATCTGCATCGGCCCCGAGGACGACATGGAGCGCCGCCGGCGCGACATCGTCGACGCCGCTCGCGCCGTCGACGACGGCGGCGGGGTCATCCTGCTCACCGACATGTTCGGCGGCACGCCGTCGAACCTTGCGATCTCGGTCATGGACCGCGCCAAGGTCGAGGTGATCGCCGGCATCAATCTGCCCATGCTGGTGAAACTGGCCAGCGTGCGCGAGAAGACG
>DASRXE010000079.1:0-4622 GCA_035654315.1 Brevundimonas sp. | reverse complement strand
TGCATGACGATGTCCGAGCCCAGCCGGTCGGCCTGGATTTCGATCGACCGCTCCGGCGTCAACACGTGCTTGGAACCGTCGATATGGCTGGAAAACGTCACCGCCTCCTCGCTCAGCTTCGAGATGCCGGACAGCGACATCACCTGGAAGCCGCCCGAGTCGGTCAGGATCGGCCTGTCCCAGCGCATGAATTTGTGCAGCCCGCCCAGCCGCTCCATCCGCTCCGGCCCCGGCCGCAGCATCAGGTGATAGGTATTGCCCAGCAGGATGTCCGCGCCTGTCTGCGCCACCTGATCCACCGTCAGCGCCTTGACCGTGGCCGCCGTGCCGACCGGCATGAAGGCGGGCGTGCGGATGTCGCCCCGGGGGGTCTTCAGCATGCCGGTCCGGGCGCGGCCGTCGGTCTTCGCGATTTCGAACGGGAAAGTCATGGGGTGGCGCGCAATAGCAGCGAGCCGTCCCCATAGGAATAGAACCGGTACCCCGCCGCCACCGCATGGGCATAGGCGGCCTTCATCGTCTCCAGACCGGCGAAGGCCGACACCAGCATGAACAGGGTCGACTTCGGCAGGTGGAAATTGGTTATCAGCACGTCGGCGGCGCGAAAACGGTAGCCTGGCGTGATGAAGATGGCCGTGTCCCCTTGGAACGGCTGGATCACGCCGTCCTCGCCCGTGGCGCTCTCCAGCAGGCGCAGGGAGGTGGTGCCGACGCAGACGATGCGGCCCCCGGCGGCGCGGACGGCGTTCAGGGCGGCGGCGGTTTCGGCGGAGACCTCGCCCCACTCGCTGTGCATCTTGTGGTCGGCGGTGTCCTCCGCCTTGACCGGCAGGAAGGTGCCGGCCCCGACGTGCAGGGTCACCGCATGGGTCGAGACGCCCTTCGCCTCGATCGCCGCCATCAGCTCCGGCGTGAAGTGCAGCCCCGCCGTCGGCGCGGCCACTGACCCGTCCCAGTGCGCGAACATCGTCTGATAGTCCGACCGGTCGCGGTCGTCCTCGGCCCGTTTGGCAGCGATATAGGGGGGCAGGGGCATGACCCCGACCTCGCGGATCGCCTCGTCCAGGAACGGCCCCGACAGGTCGAAGCGCAGGGTGACGAGCCCGTCCTCGCCCTTGCCGGTCACGGTGGCGTTCAGCCGGCCGAGCAAACAGGCGCCGTCGCTGTCCGCCCCGAACCGGACCCGGTCCCCGACCTTGATCCGCTTGCCGGGCTTCATGAAGGCCGACCAGACATCCGGCGCGTCGCGATGATGCAGGGTGGCCTCGACCTCGACGGTCAGGGTCTCGCCCTCCGGCCCAACCCGCTCGCGCACGCCCGACAGCCGCGCCGGGATCACCCGCGTGTCGTTGAACACCAGCGCGTCCCCTGGCCGCAGGAAGTCGGGCAGGTCGCGAACGACCCGGTCGTCGAGTCCGCCCTCGCGGACGACCAGCAGGCGCGCAGAATCCCGAGGCTCCGCGGGGCGGAGCGCGATCCGGTCTTCCGGCAGGTCGAAATCGAAGTCGGCGGTCTTCATGGAGCGGCGCAAAGGCCACGGGGATGGGGCGGGGTCAAGCGCCTCCGCCCCCTGCGACCAGCCTCAGGCCGTGGCGAGCGCGAGCCCGGCCGTTCGCGTCTCCGGCCGCGGCCGTGGCGGGGGCCGAACGCCCACCACCAACGGCTCAGGATCCCACTCCGTGGGCGGCAGGCAGACGAACCGGGCCGCCTTCGAGCCGTCCTTCAGTCGCAACTGAAGTTCGGCGGGCTCTCCCGCCGCCGCGAGCCCCAGTGCCAGGTCGCGGCCTGCCCGTTCGGCGGCGCTCCCCGAACGAAACACCATCAGATTGTCGAGAGCGTCCGAGCGCACGGCCCATCCGCTCGCCAGCGGTTCAACGATGACGCGTTCCATCTCTCAGAAATCCGGCAAAGTCAGCGATGCACGACAGATCGCGCGGGGCCTCGCGCCCCGCGCTCCGCCAAGTTGGCGTGTCAGTGGGTCGTCGCCGATCCGTCGTTGATCGGAATACGGCGCACCTTCTCCTGCGCCCGTTCGGTCTTGGGCAGGGTGACAGTCAGCAGGCCGTCGCGGAACGACGCCTGCGCCCGCGCCTCGTCGGCGTCGGGCAGGGCCACCCGCCGCTCGAAGCGGCCGTACCAGCGCTCGCTGAAGCTGCGGGCGTCGCGCTTCTCGCCCTGCTTCTCGCCACGGATGCTCAGCATTCCGTCCTGGCAGGTGATTTCGACATCGTCCTTGCCGAGGCCGGGGAGCTCGGCGGTCACCCGGTATTCCGTGTCGGTCTCGTCAACCTCCAGGCTGGGGCCGCTCATTCGCGACATGGAGCCGAACGGCCTGTCGAAGCCACGCAGCACGTCATCGAACATCCGGTTCATTTCGCGGTGCAGCGTCAGTATGGGGTTGGCCGACTCGTCGGCGCCGGTCATGGCGGGCATGCGATCGTTCCGACCCCACGGGACAAGATCGCGCACGTTCATCTGTGTACCTCCTTTGTCGTGGAGCGGGATGAGCGTGGCGGGTTGCGGCCCGCTCCCAATCCCATCCCGCCCGGTTGGCGAATGATCATGAGGACGCCCGCAAGGGGCGGCCGGGCTCATAGGCCCGGCAAGCGGAATCTGGTTTTCGGCGGCGGGCCCGCAAGGGGGGGAGCGGCCCCGCCGCTAAAATTTTCATACCCGTTGCAACGCCCTCCGGATCGCCTCCCCGACGGCGCCAGACGGGTTGGGCCCTCCATCCGGTTCGCACGGAAGCAAGGGCGGCTGGGCCATGAAGCGCGGCTCGCGGCCGCTGTGCGGCTGGGCGGCGTGGACCAGGAACGGATGGCACAGATAGACTGTGCCCGCCGGGCCCGTGGCCAGCGCCTCCCGTCGGTGCGCGCTCTCCCCGAAGCCCATCGCCGCCAGTTCGCCCAGCGTCAGCCCGGCCTCGCCCGCCGGGGCCAGTCGGCGGGCGATATCCCGATGCGAACCGATCCGGATGCGGGTCGGCGCGTCGGCCTCTCCCACGTCGGAGAACAGGAAGAGCATCAGCAGGCAACGTCCCTTCGAGCGGATATTCGCCCGCCAGTTCATGAAATCGGGATCGTCCTGCCCAAAGCTGACGTCGATATGCCAGCCCGCATCGCCCGGATCTTCAGGCGAGGGGAAGCGGACGGGGAAGGTTCCCATGGCGCGGCAGGGCCGCCAGGCGCCCGGACCGGCCAGCTGATCGAAGGCCGAATGCATTGCGGGCGTGTTGGCGGCCTCCACGAACGGCGGCTGGGCGTACATGCCCAGCCGGACGACGGGCCGGGTCCACTGCTCCGGACGCCCAGGGTCCAGCGCCAGGTCGCGCCAGAGAATGGAGCGCGCCTCGGCGGCGAGGGCAGGGGGGAAGGCGGCATCGATCCGGACGAAGCCGTCCTCGACGAATTGTTCGATCTGCGCGGGCGAGAGGCCGCGCGGCGTGGCGTTGGAATTCATGGTGTGTCTCTTCGCAGGAGGGATCGCCCGGGCGTCGCCAGGGGCGGCAATGGGGTTCGGCGGCGGCCTCAGGCCTGCGGAAAGCCGAACGCGGTCGTGCGAATGAACATCGTCATGGTCCGCCGAAGCTGGGGCGCCGTGCCTGCGCGCGCAAGGGCGCTGTGGGCCCTGAATCCGCGCGGCGACTCAACAGGACCTGCACCGCGTTGACCCGCGGGCCGGGAAGCTGCAAACCGCGCCCATGCTGCAGAACCTCGAAACTCTCGCGCGCGACGCAAAGTCGTGGCCCTTCGAACAGGCCCGCAATCTTCTCGCCCATGTGCTGAAGAAGCGGCTCAGCGACGCCGACCGCAACGCCGCGAAACTGCTCATCGACGCCGGCAAGGCCGACGAGGCGCGGGCGACCTTCGAGGCTCTGCAACGGCCGGTCGTGTTCGAGACCGGCTACGGCCCGTCCGGCCTGCCGCACATGGGCACCTTCGGCGAGGTGGCGCGCACCACCATGGTGAGGAACGCGTTCCGGGCGCTCACCGAGGCCGCCATCCCGACCCGGCTGATCGCCTTCTCCGACGACATGGACGGGCTGCGCAAGGTCCCGACCAACGTGCCCAACCAGGCGCTGCTGGAGGAGGACCTGGGCAAGCCGCTGACCGTGGTGCGCGACCCCTTCGGCGAGCACGAAAGCTTCGGCGCCCACAACAATGCGCGCTTGCGCGCCTTCCTGGACTCGTTCGGCTTCGACTACGACTTCCTGTCCTCCACCGACTGCTACCGCTCGGGCCGCTTCGACGAGAGCCTTCTGAGGGCGCTGGAGCGGTTCGACGAGATCCAGGCGATCATGCTGCCGACGCTCGGCGAGGAGCGGCGCGCGACCTATTCGCCGTTCATGCCGATCAGTCCCAAGAGCGGAAGGGTGCTGCAGGTCCCGACCCTGGAGCGCAACGTCGAGAAGGGGACCATCGTCTTCGAGGACGAGGATGGGGAGCGGACCGAGGTCCCGGTCACCGGCGGCCACGTGAAGCTGCAGTGGAAGCCCGACTGGGCGATGCGCTGGGCGGCGCTCGGCGTCGACTACGAGATGAGCGGCAAGGACCTGATCGAGTCCGTCAAGCTCGCCGGGCGCATCGTCACCGCCCTTGGCGGGCGGCCGCCGGAAGGCTTCA
>DASRXE010000078.1:0-6940 GCA_035654315.1 Brevundimonas sp. | reverse complement strand
CGATCCGGCCAGATCCTGGGCCCACAGCCGCCGGTCGACCCCGATCGAGACGTTGATCGCCTGCATGATGTCGGCCGGCTGCGCCGAGAAGCGCCCGCCCCACATGTCTTGACCTTCCCGCTCCGGAGAAGGCTTAACTGTAGAACCGGGTGGGAAAGGCTGTGTCATGAAGGGCTCGAAGGCGGGGATGGCGGTCGCGGCGGCGCTGGCGGTCGGCATGATCGCGGGCGCCGGGCTGCTATACGCCAATCGCGACGCCTTCTTCAAAGCCGCGGCGCCCGAACCGCCGGCCAAAAGCGAGCTGGCCCGCTTCGCCAGGGGCTCCCTGACCCGGCTTGAGACTCCGGCCGCCCTCGTCGCCGCCCCGGCCTATGTCTTCAAGACCCGCGACGGCGCCGACGCCACCTTCGCCCAGTTCCGGGGCAAGGTGGTGGTGGTCAACCTCTGGGCCATGTGGTGCGCGCCGTGCCGCACCGAGATGCCGACCCTGGCGCGCCTCGCCGAGGCCTATACGGGGCGGGACCTGGTGGTGCTGCCGATCAATGTCGACGCCACCGAGGATGGTCTGGCCGACGCCCGCAGCTTCATCGACGTGCACGAACCCCTGCCGCTTTACAGCGATATGAAATTCCAGCTGCCCTTCAGACTGCCGGGCGAGGGCAAGATGCCCCAGACAATCCTGCTGGACCGGCAGGGCCGCATCCGGGCCCACTTCTCCGGCGAGGCCGACTGGGCCAGTCCGGAAGCGCGGGCCCTGGTGGACGCCCTGCTGGCCGAGCCGGCCTGACGTCAGGGCTCGTTGCCCTTCTCGTCGGTCCGGGTCTCGGCCTTCTGCTCCTCTGCTTCCACGGCCAGCCGGTCCGTGCTCTCGTCGATCTCCTGGGCCACCTCGCCCGCGCCCGCGGCGATGGCCGAGCCGACCTGGGCGGCTTCCTCCTGAAGCGCGGAACCGGCGTCCTCGGCCGCGGCGCCGGTGTCGGCGGCGGCTTCGTTGGCGTCGGCCTGGGCGTTGTCCTGCTCCGCCTCGGTGCAGGCGGCGGCGCCCACGGCGAGGGCGACGGCGGACAGAGCGGCGATATGAATGCGCATGGGAAATCCCCTTCGGCGTTGAACCTTTGCGGTAAACGCGGCGACAGAAGGGGGGTTGCGGAGATGGTGGCTGGAGGCGGGCTCGAACCGCCGACCTGTGGGTTATGAATCCACCGCTCTAACCAGCTGAGCTACCCAGCCCCGATCCTTCGGGTTCCGGCGGGAACTGGTCTGTCCGCCGGAAGAGGCGTGCCTATAGAGGGCGCGGCGGGCGGATTCAAGTCGTCGCGACGGCCTCCGTGCGCTTGCGGCCTTGCGCCGGCGGCGGGGAACTCCAAGGTCCATTGTTTCGCTTCACCACGGACCATGTCAAAGGGGTTTCCCATGCGTCTTCTCGCCCTCGCAGTCTCGGTATCCGCTGTGGCCCTGGCCGCCGCCTGCGGGGTGAACGGTCAGGAACAAAACCCCTCCGCCGCAGTCGCCGGTGATCCGGTGGAAAGCCGACCCCCCAACGGGACCGGACAGGAGCCGGCCTTCCCCGGCCAGACCCGCGCCCCCGGCGTCCGGACCGAGGCGGCGTTGACGCATACGGTGGTCGCCTCGGGACTCGAGGAGCCTTGGGGGCTGGCCCTGTTGCCCGACAGTCGCTGGCTGGTGACCGAGCGGCCGGGCGGGATGCGGATCGTCACCGCGGACGGCGCGATAGGCGAGCCGCTCACGGGCCTGCCCCGGGTGGACGCGCGCGGCCAAGGCGGGCTGCTGGACGTGGCCGTCGGCCCGACCTTCGCAGAGGACCGCCTGATCTACTGGAGCTACTCCGAGCCGCGGGAAGGCGGCAACGCCACCTCGGTGGCCCGCGGCCGGCTGTCCGGGGACGGGAGCCGGGTCGAGGGTGTCCAGGTCATCTTCCGCGCCCTGCCGACCTACGACGGGACCATGCATTTCGGCTCATCCCTGGCCTTCGACGACGCGGGACATCTGTTCGTCACCCTCGGCGAACGTTCCGACCGGGCCATGCGGCCGCAGGCGCAGGACTTGGGCTCGCACATGGGGAAGACCATTCGCATCAACGCCGACGGCTCGGTTCCGGGCGACAACCCCTTCGTCGGCCGGGCGGGCGTCCTGCCGGAAATCTGGTCGCTGGGTCACCGCAATGTGCAGGGGATCGCCATAGCTGGCGACAAGGTCTGGACGGTCGAGCACGGCGCCCGCGGCGGCGACGAGATCAATCTGGACCGTGCAGGTCTCAACTATGGCTGGCCGGAGGTGGCCTACGGCATCGAGTACCGCGGCGGCTCGATCAACGAAGGAATCACCGCGCGCGAAGGGACGGAACAGCCGGTCTATTATTGGGATCCGGTCATCGCCCCCGGCGGCATGACCGTCTACGACGGCGCCATGTTCCCCGGCTGGCGCGGAAACCTGCTCGTCGCGGGGCTCAAGGAAAAACACATCGCCCGCCTGGTGCTCGAGAATGATCGGGTTGTCGGGGAGGAGCGGCTGCTGACCGACCTCGGCGAGCGGATCCGCGACGTGGCCGTGGGGCCCGATGGCGCTGTCTGGGCCATCACCGACGAGACGAACGGCAAGCTGGTGCGCCTGGCGCGGGGCTAGTCAGCCCCGACGTGCACCGGCACGCCGCAGACCGGTCAGCTAGCCCGCCCCGATCAGCGCGGCGGACTGGAGAAGCACAGCGAAGCCGACGATGGCGGGCAGATCCCAACTGCCCTTCCAGACCAGCAGGCAATAGGCGGCCAGCGAGGTCAGCTGGAGAGCGCCGCTCGCCATGGCGGCCTCTGCGGCACGCTTCCGGCCCCTGACGAACAGGCCAGCGGCCAGCCCGGTCGGTATGGCCATCAGACACAGGCCGAGCGCCATCGCCAACGGGCGCCCGATCGGGCCCGGGTCGGTGAGGAATGTGAGCCCATAGGCCGCCGCGCCGGTGACGAGGGCGCTCGTGACGCCCACAATGACGGCGCGGGCCATCAATCCCGCAGCAATTCATTGACGCCGGTCTTCGCCCGCGTCTGCGCATCCACCCGTTTGACGATCACCGCGCAGTACAGCGACGGCCCGCCGTTCGGATCGGGCAGGGCGCCCGGCACGACGACGGAATAGGCCGGCACCTCGCCACGGAAGACTTCGCCGGTGGCCCGGTCGACGATCTTCGTCGAGGCCGACAGATAGACGCCCATCGCCAGCACCGCGCCTTCGCGGACGATGACGCCCTCGGCGACCTCGGCGCGGGCGCCGATAAAGCAGTTGTCCTCAATGATGGTCGGATTGGCCTGTAGCGGCTCCAGCACGCCGCCGATGCCGGCGCCGCCCGACAGGTGCACATTCCTGCCGATCTGCGCGCATGAGCCGACCGTGGCCCAGGCGTCGACCATCGAGCCCTCGTCGACATAGGCTCCAATGTTCACGAAGCTGGGCATAAGCACGACATTCTTGCCGACGAAGGCTCCGCGCCGGGCCACGGCGCCGGGCACGGCCCGGAAACCGGCCTCTTCGAAATGGGCCTCGGTCCAGTGGCTCCACTTGACCGGGACCTTGTCCCAGTAGGGCCCGGGCGTCGGATCGCTGACGCCCATGGTGGCTCCGACCGGAGCGCCCATGCGGGTATTGGGGTTGAGACGGAATGACAGCAGCACGGCCTTCTTCAGCCACTGGTGCGTGGTCCATACGCCGTCAGCCCCGCGCGACGCCACCCGCGCCTCGCCGGCATCCAGCATGTCCAGCGCCTGCTCGACCGCCTTGCGGACCTCGCCACGGGTCGAGACCGAGACATCCGCCCTATCCTCCCAGGCCGCCTCGATGATCGCTTCCAGCTGGGCGCGGTCGGTCATGTCGGGTCTCCCGGCAGGATGGCGGTGGCGAGGAAGGGGCCGAGCGCGGCGGCCCGGTGATCCACGAACGGCGCCTCGGCGTCGAGGGCGTGCGGACCGACGAGGACGGTGGTCATGCCCAGCGTCTTGGCGTGCTCGAGGTTACGCGCGGTGTCCTCGAAGAAGGCGGCCGTAGCGGGGTCCAGTTCGAACCGGGCCAGCATCAGGGCGAAGGTGTCCGGATGCGGCTTTGGCACCAGCCGGGCGTGTTCGACCGCAAACAGCCCGTCGAACAGATCGCTGATGCCGAGCTGCTCCAGCACCCGCTCGCCGTGGCGGGTCGAGCCATTAGTGAAGACGTAGCGCGGGCCTTTCAGACGCTCCAGCCCCGCCCGCAGGCCCTCGTCTGTCTGAAGATCGTCCAGCGGCACGTCGTGCACCTCGGCCAGGAAGACCTCCGGATCGATGGTATAGTCCTTCATAAGGCCGCCAAGCGCGGCGCCGTGATCCAACAGATAGCGCTTCTGCAGCGCCCGGGCCTCTTCCAGCGGCAGCCCGGTCGTACGCACCATGAACTGGCCGATGCGTTCGCTGACCCGCTTCAGGATTTGCCGCTCGGGCGGATATAGGGTGTCGTCCAGGTCGAAGATCCAGCTGCGCACGTGGCGCAGGTCGGCCCCGATCTCGGTGGGCTGAACAGGTTCCGCGGTCATGCTTCGGCCTGCACCAGCGTGCCGGCGCCGTGTTCGGTGAACAGTTCGACCAGCATGGCGTGGGGCCGGCGGCCGTCGAGGATCACCACCGCCTCGACGCCGTCGCGGACGGCGGCGATGGCGGTCTGCAGCTTGGGAATCATGCCGCCAGTGGCGACGCCGTCGTCGATCAGCTTCGAGGCCTCGCCGACGGTCATCTGGCGGATGATCTCGCCGTCCGCGCCCTTCACTCCCGCGACATCGGTCAGCAGCAGCATGCGCTTCGCCTTCAGCGAACTGGCGAGGGCCCCGGCCACGGTGTCTGCGTTGACATTGAAGGTCTGGCCATCCTCGGCCACTCCGATGGGGGCGATGACCGGCACCCAGTCCGCGTCGGAGTCGAGCAGGCGGACGACCAGCTTCGGGTCGACCCTGGTCGGCTCCCCGACATAGCCGAGATCGACCTCGTGCTCGATCATGCTGTCCGGGTCGCGCTTGGTCCGGCGGGTCTTCTCGACGGTCAGCAGCCCGGCGTCCTTGCCGGAGAGGCCGATGCCCCGCACGTCGGCCTTGCGTCCCGCCATGGTGATCCAGTGCGCGATTTCCTTGTTGACCGCGCCGGACAAGACCATCTCGGCGACATGCATGGTGTCGGCGTCGGTAACCCGCAGCCCGTCTACGAAGGCTGATTTCACGCCGGCCTTGTCCAGCATCGCGCTTATCTGGGGACCACCGCCGTGAACGACGACCGGATTGACCCCCATCAGCTTCAGCAGCACGACGTCGGCGGCGAACTGTCTGGCCACGGCGCTCTCGCCCATGGCGTGGCCGCCGTACTTGATGACGACTGTCTTGCGGTCGTAAATCTGGATGTACGGCAAGGCCTCGGCCAGCGTCTTCGCCGTGTCCCAGCCGCGCTCCTCGAATTGCCGTTCTGTCTCGTCCATCACTCGCCGGTCCGTAAAGCCAAGCCAGGGCCGTGTCATCATGAAACCGGACCCGTGCGCGCCCGTTCCGCCATCATGAACGAACACGACATTGATGATCGCGACCTGGCGTCTTCCGATCCGGTCGATCCGGCGTCGCTCCAGCACCCCGACTCGACGCTCTGTCCCGAATGCCTCGGCGCCGGTGCGTTGCCGTCGGGCGAGGTCTGTCCGGTCTGCGAGGGAATGGGCAAGGCGACCAGCCGGACCGGTGGCGGCTGACCCTGTTTCTGCGTCCTTGGCAACGAGCGCGCGGAAGATCGGCGACGCCTTGGACACTCGCCGTGGTTATCCTGGGATCGGCTCGCGAAACGGCATAACAGCCGCCTGGTGATCCATGCGAGGAAAGCGGGCCCGACCACATTCGTCAGGGGTCGGCGCGTCGACCGCCGATGTGAGGCCATCTGAATTCCTTGACCGAATTCGGCTTACTCTCAGAATATGTTGTGGAAATGGACTTGAAGGCCGCCAGCGTACGGCTGCGAACACGCCCCTGTAGCGCAATAGCCACGCTCCGCGCGGTTCGGAGCTTCTTCGTCTCGACCTGAACGAGCGGGACTGTTATGAGGGTGCAAGCGGCGGTTCGTGCGCCGCCTTGAGAAAATTAACTTGGGCTGCGGAGGGCCTCCACCCATGCGCGTTAAGACTTTCATTCTGGCGACCAGCGCCGCCGGGGCATTGGCCCTGTCGGCCGGCGCTGCGGCGGCCGAACCGAACGGCTGGTACGGCGCCATCGACGCCGGTTGGCATACGGCGGGCGTTGCAACCGCCCAGGACGTTGATTTCGACATCGAGCCGGATTGGGCGGGCTTCGCGCGCCTCGGCTACCGGTTCACCGAGAACTGGCGCGTCGAGCTCGAGGGCGGCTATCGCGCCGGCGATCTGGGTGAAGTGAATCTCGGCGCCACGCCTGCGTTCCTCTGCAATGTGACGCCGGCGGTGGGCACCTGCGCCATTCCTGACGGCAAGATCACGTCCAGCACCCTGATGGCCAACGTGATCTATGACTTCGGCATGGCGGATTCGGCCTTGCGGCCGTACGTCGGCCTCGGCGCCGGCATTAACCGGGTCGAGACCCGGTTCATGGGCACGCTGGCCTCTGACCGCACTGTCCTGGTGGGCGCCGACGACAGCTCGGCCAAGCTGGCCGCGCAAGCCATCCTGGGTCTGGCCTGGGCGATCAGCGACCGGGCCCATATGGACCTGACCTACCGCTATCTGCTGTCGAACATGGAGTTCGACACGGGCGACAACGCCCCCGGGTTCGACGTCGGTCCGTTCCAGGGCCGCTACGAGGATTCCTCGCTGACCCTCGGCCTGCGCTATGCGTTCGGTCCGGTCGCGCCGGTGTATACGGCTCCGCCGCCGCCGCCGCCGCCGCCGCCGCCGCCGCCGCCGCCTCCCCCGC